>JANMME010000906.1:0-1999 GCA_031373015.1 Saprospiraceae bacterium | reverse complement strand
TTCCAACTTGTCCCTGCGTCAATGAAAAAATAACCTTGGACGGCTTTGGTTCTTATTCTACTTGCGGCTATTCGCTTGATTACGTCTGGACGTGGACGGACCAAAATGGTGTACATACCTTTTCAGGGCCTGTTTTGATGGATATTCCACAGCCAACCGGAACAACCTATACGCTTACCGTAATTGATACCGTATTGGACTGTACGGGTACAGCCCAGACTACGATAGTGCCTTGTACGAATTAATCTGAACCTTTTTATTGCTGTCAGTCGTGCTGCGGATGGCAAGGTACTGGCAGTTAAAAAATTTGTGAAGCAATAGGATCATAGTTCCGGGCTAGCTCTAAGGCACAATTACCCTTTTTTAAAGCAAGACTTCAACTGTTTCACGTTCTTCTAAAAATTCAACGAAAATGAGCAATTCAATCATTAAAAACAAGTGCATTTGGGTCATCCTTCTCCTGAATTCAACTCCTAACCTGTATTGTCAATGGCAATGGCTAAGCCCCGGTTATACCACCGCAGGCTCCTATTCAGAAAGCAATGAAGCGGTCGCGGTGGATGCCAATGGAGCAGTTTATACCGCCGGAACCTATTTTCAGGTCAGCGCGACAGATTTCCAGATTTCCCTAAAAAAATACGCTCCCAATGGCGTTACACTTTGCCAGGTTCTTTACAACAATGGCACGGGGAATGACATACCGGAAGCAGGCAATGACATTGCAGTTTCGTTGACTCAAGACAAAGTAGTAGTAGGAGGCTCTCAGTATGGCAAGCCGTTTTTGGGCTTTTTCCATGCCACGACCCTTAACTGTTCATACATCAACCAGATTGCTTTTACGGGATATGGCGATATCACAAAGATTGACCTGCGCGGCGATGCAGTATGGGTTATCGGAAATTTTAGCGGCACCTTCTCTCCGGGTTCAGGAGTCACATTCGTGGGTAACGCTTTTCCTAACAGCAACATTTTTATTGCCAAATACAGCATGGCAAATAACGCCTTGTTGTCGGCTGTGCACATTAAAAGTCCCTATCTCAAGGCTTACGACGTTAAAATTGATAATTTCAATAAGGTATTCTTCACGGCAGGTGCGGATCAGCCTGTTCAGTTTATGAACAGCAGCGGAGGCGTAGCCTACACGTATGTTCCGTCAAACGCAAATCAGGAGGAAGTTTTCGCTGCCAAACTGGATCAGAACTACAAAGTGCTCTGGGTACAACATCTGGCTCCGTCGCCCGGGGACAATGAAGGCGCTTCTCGGTATCCGATTGTGCTTGTGCCAGGTAATACGCCTACTTTTATCGCTGGAGGGTTAAACAATATTAAGCAAGGTTCTTTTTTACAGAAACGTTTGGCTTCCAATGGTGCATTGTTATGTCAGGCAGCCATTACTCAAGGCAAAGTAATCACTGACATCACGGTTGGCTGTGGCCCCACTATTTTTACAACAGGGAGCACGATTTCCAGCTCCGGCAATTGCAACACGACCATGTTCTTTGACAAGTATAGTTTTTCTGATTGCTCATTTGTATGGAGTCAAAATTCAAATGATTGCGCATCCGGGGCGGCTTTGGTGTCGTATGGAGTTGGCAATGTGGCAGTCGCTGGCACTTTTTATACTCCAACATTTACACTCGGGGGCATCAGCATCGCCCACCCGAATCAAAAGGGTGTGTTTACGGGAAGCTACTCCGATGTGGAGATGATATTAGCGGATGCGTTGAAGCCTGGATCTTCCTGCACCACAGAAACGCCCTGCGTAGCAGGTGGGCTGCCAAGGGTCTACGCTTTGAATTCCATTGAAATCACTCTGAACCAAAAGACCCATAACTTTTATAACAGCACGGGTACGGGCTTGCACTATGAAATATTCGATCAGCCAAACGGAAAAGGCAGCACAGTCGCCTCGTTTGATTGCAACCAGAAGACGGTCGTTTACGGGAACAGCAAATTAACAAATGGCGCGGTTTTTTCAGTGAGAATTACAAAGGTGGAC
>JANMME010000767.1:0-1798 GCA_031373015.1 Saprospiraceae bacterium | reverse complement strand
GCGGGTAAAAAATACCCACATCCACAAATATGAATTTACAGCATCTTCTTTGTCGTTTCGGCTTCGGGCCCCGTACCAAAAGCTGGGACAAATGGGCGGCACTACCACCTGAATCCTGGTGGCCGAAATTGCGCGATGAATCTCTGTCCGCGCCACAGCATTTCGATGTGGTGGACGGCACCATAAAGGGCCTGCTAATGGGCGTGGGCGAACTAGGCAAGATGGAAAAGCGCGATCTTGACAAGGAACAGAAACGCCAACTCCGCAAGCAAAGCAGGGAAGATCTGCAAAACCTCAACCTGCTTTGGCTGGAAGAAATGACGCACTCGAAGGCACAATTGCGTGAAAAGATGGCCCTTTTCTGGCATGGACACTTCGCCAGTCGAAACATCAACATTTTGTACCAGCAGCAACTTTTGACCGTGGTACGCGAACACGCGCTGGGCAATTTTGCCGATCTGTTGCGCGGCGTATCCAAATCGGGCGCCATGATTTCCTTCCTGAACAACCAGCAAAACAAAAAGGAACTCGTTTTGCAAAAAGTCTTGGGGCAAATCCTTTTTTACCCGCCCAATGTGGCCGGTTGGCCGGGCGGTCGGAACTGGATCGACAGCAGTTCGCTCATGCTGCGCCTCCGAATACCACAACTGCTTTACAGCAACAAAGACCTGGATGTGCACGGCAAAACCGACGACGACCAGCAAATGGGCGAAGCAGCCAAAGGCCAAATGCGCCGACTTTCAGCCGTGATGGATTGGCAACCTGCACTAGATTTATTTGCCAAAACACCTGACCATGAATTGATTGGAAAAGTGGCGGAGTATCTATGGGCCGTTCCTACGAAAAACCTGCCAATGGAGGTGCTGCAAAAAAACACGGATGATAGCACTCGTGCAGCACTTATACAAACAGCCATGGTGCAATTGATGGCGACGCCGGAATACCAGGTTTGTTGAGAAATTAGGATATTATGATATTGAGATATTGACCGACTCAAGCTTAAGCACCCCAATATCCTAATATCCTAATATCCTAATATCCTAATATCCTAATATCCTAATTTCTCAATTTCCTGTTCCCTATTGCTTGATATACTGCACGTTGGCTTGGAATTTTACCTCGTCAGAAACGACGGCACCACCGGCTTCGGTGAGCGCATTCCAGGAAAGTTTGAACTCGCTGCGTTTGATTTTGCCTTCCACCTCAAAACCAGCTTTGACCTGGCCATAAGGATCGGTAGCAATGCCACCAAATTCAGATTTAAGCGTGATAGGTTTCGTAACATCACGGATAGTCAGTTGGCCATCAATCTCATAGTCAGACCCCGCCAAATGGCGGATTGCCGTTGCGGTGAACGTGATTTTCTGGAAGGCTTCAGCGTTGAAAAAATCATCGCTGCGCAAATGGGTGTCGCGCATTTCCATACCAGTATCAATGGAGCCGGCTTCGATTTCAAAAGAGAGCTTGGCGGTGGTAAAATCTTCGCCTTCGGTGCTAAGAGAAGAAGAAAAGTTCTTGAATTTGCCCGAAACGGTGGAAATTACGAGATGTTTGACTTTAAAAGTCACTTCAGAGTGCGCAGTGTCCAGATTCCAAGTTGTAGATGACATGGTGAAAAAGTTTGAAATGGTGAAAATTTTGGAAGTGAAACATGGTGTTTTGAAATTAGTTGTTGAAACACTTAATATTTATTGGTTGGTGATTTGGGGATGGGGGGATTTGGTTATTTGTGCGCCAGAGCTTGGCATTCGTTTTCTGAATGTTGGCACGAATGCCAAGCTCTGGCGCACAAATAACC
>JANMME010000825.1:0-5698 GCA_031373015.1 Saprospiraceae bacterium | reverse complement strand
AGCGAATCCCCGCACTTTCAATTTTCCTTAAATTAGATTTCAGAATTTATGGCATCGAAAAAACAACCCGCCCAAAAAATTGTGGCAGAGAATCCCGCCAAAACGGTAAAAACTGTGAACGCCGCTGCGCCTGTTGCAGCCGAAAAAACGATAAAAACCGCAAAAAAGGCTGCACCTGCGCCTGTTGTTGCTGAAAAAGCAGTAAAAGTCGCTGAGCCAGTAGTTAAGGCAGCTCCGGCCAAAGTTGCCGTACCTGCCGCTAAAAAATCAAAAGTAACTTTTGTGCTTCCAAAAGAAGCCGTAGAAAATGCTGAAACCGTTGCTGTATTGGGCGATTTCAACAACTGGCAGAATGGCGTAGTGCTCGAAAAGCAAAAAGACGGCTCTTTCAAAACCGCCGTCGAACTCGAAAAAGGACGTTCTTACGAATACCGCTTCCTTATCAATGGCGAAAAATGGGAAAACGACTGGGCCGCTGAAGCTTACGCTCCTACGCCGTTTGGCAACTACAACTCGGTTGTTACTGCCTGATTTTCAAGAACATACAAGACGATTTAGGTTTGACAAAGCCGCTCCGAAAGGGGCGGCTTTTTTGTTTTTTAAGTGCCGATTGACTATCTTTTTGCTCAAGTTAGCGTACGGGTTTAGCGAGACTTGATTTTGAGGCCCACACCTTTGTCCCACGTTCAGCACGAAAAAAGCCCCAACCATTGAGAACGGGTTCGCGCAGAAAAGCAAGGGGGAAAAAGGGCTTCCCCAGCTGGATGGGTTGCTAATGTCGCGAGTCTACAACCAAATTACTTATTATGACTGTCAATCTGCAATCCGAAGTCACCTTGGCGCCGTATTTTGATTTTTACGGCACAGGCCATGTTGTTTCGTCTGAATCGCCCTCCCCTAACTTCACACCGGGAAACCTAGGCAACAATCGGCTCATCCAGGCCGACCAAGATGTTTCGTTCAAATTCGATTGGAGTGTACGGGGATACTTCGCCCACATCATTGACCCCAACTCCAAATGGAGGCTTGAATTGCTGTTGGAGCGCATGGGCCCAGCCGAATTTGCCATCCCTGCAGGCTTGGGCGTAAAGACGCTGACTTACGGTAGTGGTGTCCATGTAGGTTCGGGTGTAAACCAGCAGATCAACTATCCTGGTGTTAGTGGTTCCACCACCATCACCATACCTGGAGGAACGATCCCTGAGGGCATCTATGAAGTGGTAGCAGTGCTCCGCTTGCAGGAGCCTAGCGGTGCGCCTTGCTTCCTTGCCGCATTTGCCGAATTTGGCAAAATGGACGTGTATAAAGAGCATTGATCTCTGTGATTCGTCAATAAAAGCCGCCCTGCCCTTACAGGCGAGGCGGCTTTTCTATTGTCATCATTCAACCATAAAAACCCAAACCCAATGAGTGCTATATCAAAAGAAAAACGCACTAAAGAGCAGATGATGCGCCTGCTCGACCGTGCCATTGAGCAGGAGGAAACCTTGCTAGAAAAAATCAATGTGTTGGAGGCAGATCTGGCCAACTGCCGTCAAAAAGCGGCGAACCCGCGCCATGAGTTGGATGAGCAAGCCTTGCCCGGAAGCAAAGTCGCATTTCGGCTCGATTATTATCGAACGGAAGAAAAAGGGCCGTTCAAAGGCATCATCGAGCATTTACCCACAAGAGAGCGCCGTTCATTTGATGGAAACGGCTTTAACGAAATTAGCGAGTTTGTGGCCCAGTATGTTGGAACAAATGCCCAAACCCCAATGGATGGGGCACCCTCCTCCCTCCCAAAGGCCGGCCCAATATTGCCACCTGAAATAATCGAGAATACGAGCGAGCTGGAAAAAAAGGAGCGGTCGCCACTCTTAAAAAAATTGTTCCCGGAATTTTTTGGTGCCCCACCCCCCTTACCACCAATACAACCCCTTGCCGAAACTGCTCAAGTGCCGATGCCCTTGGAATCCGAGCCGTTTTCGGTGCTGACTGATGGCGCAGAGACCCACCAGTGTGCAGTGCGCAGCGGACAGTCTTTTCAAATCCAAATTCCGATGCAAGCACTTGGCGTATTTCAGGGCAAGCCTTGCAGTGTAAGCCTGTCGGCAAAATCATTGGAGAAAAAACCCGCCAAGCCACTTGAAATGGTAGAATATTACACACCCAATCAGGACAAACTGAGCATTCCAGTCCATGCCCGCCTAGAGCAGGGCGTTTATCGCCTGATCGTGTCAATGGTGCTTCGAGACGAGCCACAAGAGGCCTATTATCGAGAAAACCGTCTGCTGATCGTGCAATAGCGGTACTTCAGTTCAATGACTGGATGCGGGTGAGTGCTTCCATGTTCTGAACGGCCGTGCTCATGCCCGTGTGACGCGCTTCTGAGCCGCCGCGGTTTGTTTTCATTTCGCCCGTCCGACCGTTGAGGCGGCGTTCGTAGCGGTCACATTGCGGGCATCGCCATACAATCCAATCGCCATCGCGGTGACTGGTGCAGTGATGTGTTTCTTCGGGAAGGTTGAGAAAAGAGATTTCGCCCATGATGTTGAAATGCGTTGCGTGAAAGGATGCGGAATGGTGGGGCGCAGTTTCGTCGGGCTGTGAAGTGGTTTGCAAAGATTGCACCAATTTAATCAAAAAGTGCAATTGGGGTTGAATGATCTTGCTCCATTCTTTGTGCTCGGAGCATACCTGTCGCCCAATGGCAAACTTCCTTCCCCGCCACTTCGCGGAAACTTCGGACTTTCACCGCCGAATTTGAAGTTCCAGTGTCATGAAAAAATCTACCCTGCTCGCCCTCACTGTGCCGTCCGTTGCGCTCGCCCTCGCCTTCTTTCCGATTGAAAATCAGGAAAACAGGTTTCACAGCGATGCGGAGTTAGCGTCATTTCGTCATTCCGTCATTGGGCCATTGGGTCATTCCAACGGCCCCGCTCCTTCGGCAAGCCTATGGCGCGTAAAAAATCCACTGCCCAACGTCCAAAGTCTACGCTCCTTCGGCAAGCCTATGGCGAGTAAAACGTCCAATTCCCTTCTCCAAATTGATTCCAACATCCTCTTCCCCACTGCCAAGACCTGCGGCGGCTGCCACGGGCACGACCCGCTCCTGCACGCCCTCGTGACCACCTCCGGGGTGGATGTGAACATCTACGACGATTGGCGCAGCACCATGATGGCCAACAGCGCAAAGGACCCCTTCTGGCGCGCCAAGGTCAGCCACGAAATCATGGTCAACCCCAACCACAGCAAGGAATTGCAGGACAAATGCACTTCCTGTCATGCTCCTGCGGGGCATTATCAGGCAAAACTTCACGACCACAAGGATTTTTACCTTCTTTCAGACCTCTACGCCGACACCCTTGGGCTTGACGGCGTTACCTGTCAAGTTTGCCACGCCCAATCGCCCAAACTATTGGGCGATCTGCACTCCGGGCAACTCAATTTCGACACCAACTACATTCGAATCGCTTACGGCCCTTATGAAGTAGCCTTCGCCCCGCCCATGCACAACTTCGTGGGCATCACCCCCATTTTCGGAGGCCATATCAGCGATGCCGGGCTTTGTGCGGGTTGTCATACCCTGCTCACCAACAGCGTAGACCTTCAAGGGAATTTCACCGGGACTACTTTTGTCGAGCAGGCCACCTACCATGAGTGGCTCAACAGCCGGTACGACGAACAGCACTATAACCTCACTTGCCAAGCCTGTCACACGCCCCAGCTTCAAGACGAGATCATCATCTCTGCCAACTACCTGTTTCTCACGCCTAAATCCCCCTACGGACTACATGAACTCGCGGGCGCAAACCTGACCATGCTCAATCTCCTGAAAAACAACCGCCAAAAACTCGACATCAATGCCCAGCCCGAGCATTTCGACAGCACCATCGCCGCTACGCTGCGCATGCTCCAGCACAAAACCTTAGACCTCCAACTCCAAGCGGGCGATGTCAACGGCGACTCTATGAATTTTACCCTGCTTTTGCTCAACAAAGCAGGACACAAGTTCCCTTCCGGATATCCTTCGCGCCGCGCTTGGGTAGAATTTGAAGTGAAAAACGAGTCCGGTCAAACCATTTTCCACTCCGGCAAACCAAACCCCGACTACAGCTTGCCCGACGAAGACGCGAACTACGAACCGCACTACAACACCATCACTTCGCCCGATCAAGTACAGATTTATGAAATGGTGCCGGTGGATATCTGGGGCACTTTCACCAGTGTTTTGGAGCGCGCGTTCATGGCCATCAAAGACAATCGCCTTGCCCCGCGAGGCTTTACAACAACCGATCCGGTGTACGACACCACCAAAATTGTAAATATCGGCCAGGACCCAGATTTTAATCGCTACCCTGATGGATCGGAAGGCTCTGGGGCAGACATTTTGCATTACCGGCTCCCCAATGGCGGTTACACGGGGCGACTTAGTGTCAGCGCCAAAGTGTGGTATCAGAGCCTGCCTCCGAAATGGATGGCCCCAATGTTTGCTTATTTTTCCCCCGAAATTGATTCGTTTCGGACCATGTTCGATGCGGCCGACCACTCCCCTACCCTGATTGCAGAAGCGTTTTTAGATTCTGTATTTGTCACCCCTGTTTCGACAAAAAGTGTTGTAAATGAAGGGCTTGTAAGAGTTTTCCCCAGCTTCACAACGGATGGCCGAGTAAATGTGCACACTACGGCGAACACCCAAATCCGACGGGTGCAAGTGTGGGACTCGGCGGGACGATTGGTTTGGAACAAGCCTTCTTCCAGCGAGCCCATCCAACTGCCGCGACAAAGCGGGGTGTATTTTGTGAGCGTCGAGACAACAAAAGGAAGGGTGGTAGAGAAAGTGGTACGGGAGTAAGACATGAAACATCTGCGCGAACCCACTATCTTTCCCCCATGGAATCCCGTTCCGAATATCAAAAAACATGGCAGCGTTTCCGGCGCAACCGACCTGCGTTGGTGGGGGTTTATTTTGTGGCTGCAGCCGTGTTTATCGCGCTTTTTGGGTACGTCCTTGCGCCAGACAACTCGCCTGATGCCAATGCCCAGATTCCTGAAATCGCATTACAGCCGCCGGGATTTAGTGTTTCCACTTTGCAGGTAACCACACAAAATTGGACCGGTCAGGTGTCTTGGTATTCAGTTCTGGCAAATGGCCGGGCATTGAATTACAAGATCATTCCGATTGAACCTTCCAGTTTAAAAACCGTCGGCGATTCTCTTCATTTTCAATATTTTGGAAAAAATGGGCGCTGGAGTGTTGTTCCCATTGATCAACTGGAAAGTCAGGAAATAAAAACCCGTTACTTCCCACTCGGCACCGACAAATACGGTCGCTGCATGATGAGCCGCTTGATCCTGGGCTTTCGGGTATCGCTGCTGGTGGGGCTTATCGCCGTCGCTATTTCGCTGAGCCTCGGGCTGATGATCGGCGCTGCTGGCGGTTACTTCGGCGGTCGGGTGGACGATCTGGTGATGCTCGTAGTGAATACGGTATGGTCTATCCCAACGCTCTTGCTGGTTTTTGCCGTCGTATTGGCGTTGGGGCGCGGCATTGGGATCATTTTCCTCGCGGTGGGGCTTACGATGTGGGTAGATGTGGCTCGCGTGGTACGCGGGCAAGTGTTGGCAATCAAACAATTGGCCTTCGTGGAGGCAGCCAAAAGTATGGGCTTAGGGCATGGGCGTATTTTGTTGCGGCATATCTTGCCCAATCTCTTGG
>JANMME010000807.1:0-2824 GCA_031373015.1 Saprospiraceae bacterium | reverse complement strand
TGCAGGGCAGAGAGGTCAATATTCTTAGAAATTGAACCGGATTGGGTGTATTCCCTGACCCCAAAAGGCAGCATGGAAAACGCTGCGATCACGCTCAGGATAAACAAGCCCGTTAAGGTCCTGTTCACCCACCCTGGTGTGCGGGTTTTGAACAAGATCCTTGAAAAAAACAGCACCAACGCGATGGCCGGGATGCCCAAAAGGAAGAACAGGTTGATAATCCCAAACCAGGTCCAACCCGAAGAGAAGGGGCTGAAATATTCCACATAAGGTGCTCCAATCATAAGGGCTATTATGCTTCCGATCCAGCCTGCACCTAATGCAAGAAACAACGCAATGCCGATCAAAATGGCAATCAAAGCGGCAAATTTGGCGATAAAGCGCAGCAGCATCCCAAAAGCCTGGCCGATGGCGGTCACCCCGGAACTCATGGCGTTTTGTGCACCGGAGCTGCCCTTGCGGGCTGCATCAGCACCAAATTCGTTCACTTTTTTGCCCAAACGGTCAAAGCCCTCTTCCACTTCGCGGGCAATATTGTCCATGTTCACCTGCTCGCCGCGCATGGCAAGACGGTCTGCAGCCGTTTTGGCAGGCGCCACCAAAATCCAGATGAGCACGTATGCCGGCATCCAGAATCCAAAGGAAGCAAAGGCCAGGAGCACAAAGATCAGGCGCATCCACACCGGGTCTTGAATGCCAAAGTAGGCCGATAAGCCGGAGCATACGCCTGCCACGACAGCATCCTCTTCGTCGCGGAAAAGGCGTTTTCCAATGCGCCCGGTTACTTTTCCACTCTTTTTTCCGCTCCCGCCCCCGCCTTCGCTTTGGCTTCGGCGGGTAAAACTGCTCCCGCTACTGTCGTTGGTTTCTTCCCCGCCAAAATCCTCCGGTTTTCCCATTACGGCTACTGCCGCTTCGGCGTCGGGGAGCATCACGATGGTGCGTGAGCCCATGTCTTGGGTGATGAGCTCGCCGAGGCGCGCTTCTATGTCGCCGATGATTTCATCGCGACCCTCGCTTTCGCTGAACCTTCTGCGGATACTATCCAAGTAACCCGAGAGGTACTCGTGGGCGTCGTCGTCTATGGTGAGGGCATAGCCGCCCAGGTTGATATTCAGAATCTTGTTCATTGCGTATGTTAGTTGTTGGTTATCGGTTTAGGTTCAATGTCCTTAGTTGATAATTCCACGTTAGCCCCTTCTTCTGTTGAAACTTCTTTCTTCACAGCGGTTGAAAGGACTATGTTTTGTGAATCAACGGTAGCCGGAGATTCGTTTTTCCGACTTTTTTTTGTTGGCTGGGGCTTGCCAACAGTTTGGGCCACAGACTGAACCAGTTGGTTCCAACTGCTGCTAAGGGCTTCCAGAAATTGCCGACCCAAGTCGGTGATTTTGAAATACTTGCGTGGCGGTCCGGCGTTGCTTTCGCGCCAGCTGTAATCCAAGAGTCCGTCGTTTTTCAGACGGGTTAGGAGCGGGTAGAGTGTGCCGTCCACCACAATGAGGTCGTTTGTTTTGAGCCTCGAAATGATGTCACCTGGGTACACCTCGTCCTCCTCGATGATGGCAAGGATGCATAGTTCGAGCACCCCCTTGCGCATCTGCGCTTTTGCATTTTCGATATCCATAGTAATTTACATTGTTCAGATGAGTGTGGCGCGAAATTCATTTCGCTGGTTTGTGTTGATAGGTGAGCGAATCAATCGCCCGCCTTGTTTTGGCATCCATTTCAAATTGGTTCTTTTTCCGCACCAGCTTGGGACTCAAACTAATGATGCTGGGGGAGAGCAGGGCCTCGCTGCCTTTTGGCTGTTTGGTAGGCACTTGTTCTGCAGCCGCCAAACCTGTGAGCACCATGGCCACGAAGGTGAAGACGGAAAGGGCGATTTTAACTTTTGGTTGCATAGCTTAATTGATGTTTGTCAATAGTCAAGGTCAACAGTCAAGGTCAACAGTCAAGGTCAATAGTCAAGGTCAATAGTCAAGGTCAACAGTCAACAGTCCGTTAGTAGGTGGTGCAAAGATAATGGTACGGGAAGGTTCTTTGCAATACATAGAACCAATTTTTGCCGGGTACTAATGAAAATATTTTTTTAATTTTTTTCAAGTGCTTGATTTATAGCATTTTGTGATGAAAAAAAATTTCACTTTTTTGTAAAAAAACTTGTAGATTTTGGAAACCTACGGTATGCACATAAGTCGAACCAGGGGCGTTAGTCCAATGTCGTTGAGTGAATAGTGGTTTGCTTTTCAACAAAACATGCACTTCCTGAGTGCCATCCCGAACGCAGTGAGGGAACTGGCCAGGGAAGGGATGGGAATACCCACTCCGCTCTTGGGCAGTTCCCTCACTGCGTTCGGGATGACACTTGGGGAGTGGAGCATTCCGATTTTCGTTTAAGGAAGGGCTCGGTAGGGGAAATTTTTGTGGAAGGTCGCAGTCCCTACCCCTAAAGTCAACGACATTGCGTTGGTCCCCGAACGAAAAACTGACCAGAGGTGGTGATCTAAAAAATAAAAAAAGCCCCCGCCGATTTTCAATCAACGGGGGCTTCGAATGCCTGAAAAAGTTCATTTTCCTCAGCGCACCACGGTTACATCGCCTTTCTTTTCTACATGCAGCACCCGCCCACAAATAGCCACATCCGCTTCCAGGTGCCACACTTGCACCCCCGGGTTGAACGCATGGTCGCGGAATATGCCGCCCCATGCGTCTGCCGTATTGGAAGTCTCAAAAAGCTTGTTGCCCCAGCGGTCGAAGACCTCAAAATGGAACCCCAGCAGCGTGATGCCCGCTGCAAAAAACGGCTTGAAGCGGGTGTTCT
>JANMME010000801.1:0-2260 GCA_031373015.1 Saprospiraceae bacterium | reverse complement strand
ATATTGTTCAGGGAATACTGGTAAGGGCCCGGACCTCCTGACGCCGACAATACCTCAATTATTCCTGTCGGTGTATGCGGACAGCATGGCTCCTTATGAAGGCCGAAAGTGGTTTCAGGGAACGCTGAAACGAATACCGTTACCATGCTGTCGCAATTTTCAGCATTCGTAAAATGAAACTCCTGCGAATCGCCTGGCGCTATTTCTTCGCTTTCATAGATGTAGGTCGTTCCAGGGCAAACGTCCACTTCGATAATTTTGGCCGACACGTTTTTCTCTAAATCTGTCACCGTTACCAAGGAATCACAACCCGCAAAATTTACCAGATTGAAATCCTGTATATCTCCGGCCTGAAGTGTCATGCCTTGATAGGTGTAAGTCTCGCCCGGGCAAACGCCGACGCTAAACCCGAAATTTGAGAGGGGCAGTGCGTTCACCGTAACGGTGACTATCGAGTCGCAACCAGCCGAACTGGTCAAGCTGAAACTCTGCACCTCCCCCGGGCTTAGCGTGGCCCCCTCATAACTGAAGGTTTCGCCAATGCAAACGCCTACGCTGAATGCTGAACTAGGCGTTGGCAAAGCCGTCACGTTCACCGTCACCACCGAATCGCAGCCCGCAGGAGTTGTCAAGGTGAAATCCTGCACAGCACCGACCGACAGTGTTGTGCTATTGTAAACCACGGTACCGTTCGGGCAGGTCTGTAAAGTCAAATTTGAGACGGGAGGTGGTATAGCCAATGCGGTGACAATGGTCGAGTCAAGGCAACCGTCCGCATTGACCTGAGTAAAGACAACTTCAGTGCCAGCCGGAATCTGCTGTCCTTGATAATCAAGAAACGATCCCTGGCAAACCGCGGCATCCACGAAAACAACAAAATGCGGTGCTTCTAACACCGTCACCGTCACAATCGAATCGCAACCCAATGCATTTTGGAGCGTGAAGGGCTGAACATCGCCGATGGCCAAGGTAGTGCCATTGTAATTCACGGTACCGCCCGCGCAGGTACGCAACGTGAGTGAACTGGTGGGGGTTGGCAAGGCTGTAACCGTCACCGTTACCAGCGAATCGCAGCCTGCCGCGTTCGTCAGGGTGAAAACTTGGGTCGTGCCGGTTGGAATATTGGTTCCGTTGTAATTCGCTGCGCCATTTGGGCAAGCGCTCAACGTTAGCGAACTGGTAGGCGTTGGCAAAGCCGCTACGCTTACGGTCACCACTGAATCACAACCAGCGGAGTTTGTCAGCGTAAAAACGTAAACTGAACCAGCGGGGAGATTGACGCCATTGTAATTCACGGTACCGCCCGGGCAAGCGCTCAAGCTAAGCGCACTGGAAGAAGTGGGCAAAGCCACTACACTCACCACCAACGTCGAATCGCAGCCTTTCGGCGAGGTCAATTGGAACGTTTGGGAGCCGCCAACAGAGATGTTCGTACCATTGTAGGTAGCAAACCCACCGGGACAAGCTGCCAATTGTAGTGTTCCAAATGCCTGACAACCAAAGTGTAACAGGAAATCCGCATCGCCCATCACATCGCAACCGGAGAGCGTGGTCTGGTCGTTTCCGATAATGATGGACCAGCCAAATGGCAACGAAAAGGGATCCACAGAAAAAGTGTAGTTCGTGGAAAGCACGTTGGTCAAAGCAAAATCGCCATTTGCGCCCGAAGTTGCTGCGTCATACAAGCTGCCATTTTGATACACCACAACCGTTACTCCGGAGACCAATGTATCCGCCGCATCAATCATACCGTTGTTGTTCACGTCCGACCATACCTGACCGAGGATGTTGCCGTAACCTGTGTAAAGGTTGAGCGAAAGCGGGTCACTTTCGCCAGTACAGCCAAAAATGTCGGTCAATTGTGCCCAATAAGTGCCGCTTTGCTGCGCGATAAAATTGGGCGATGTTGCGCCCGGGATCGGATTTCCGTTCATAAACCACTGCCAGGAACTGATGTTGGGTAGGTTGGGGATACAAAGCGTGTCGGGGCTGCAGCGCGTGTGGCAACCTGCTGGGATGCTTTCCACCTGCGGCCCATGAAGAATGGTTTGCACATTGCTTTTGGCCTCGCAACCAAATTCATTGATGACCCGGATGTAATAACTACCCGGGTCTTCGGTCGTGAGCGTTGTGCCACTAGCCCCAGTGTTCCAGAAAAATTGCCAGTTGGAGGGTGTAGGGCCGTTGTAAGTAATGACGTTGGGGTCGCCTGCGCAGTAAGTAGGGCTGCTGACAAAAAAGCCTGTCGGGACAGGGTTCA
>JANMME010000793.1:0-7856 GCA_031373015.1 Saprospiraceae bacterium | reverse complement strand
GTAAGTGGTAAGTGGTAAGTTTTGGGAAGGGACTGTGTCTTAAAAAAATCCCGCCGCACTTGGCAAATGACAAGCGCGGCGGGAGGGTAAAATTGTGAACTGGTTAGTCCTTGTTTTGCAATTTGCTATTGAAGCGGCTGTAGCCGAAGTAAACGACCAGTCCCAGTATCATCCAGCCCAGTGCGCTCAAGAGGGTTGGGCCGGGCAGGCCAACGATCATGGCTGTACAGATCAGCATGCCAAGAATTGGTACGATGGGCACCAATGGCGTGCGGAAAGGCCGGGGCGTGCTGGGGTCGTTGCGGCGCATAATCCACACGCCGGCACACACCAGTACGAAGGCGAACAAAGTGCCGATGCTCGTCAAGTCGCCCGCTACGCTGCCTGGGATGAAGGCAGCGAACCCGCCTACGAACAAGAACAGAATCATATTCGATTTGTAGGGCGTACGGTACTTAGGATGCACTTCGGAAAAGGCTTTTGGCAAGAGCCCATCATTGCTCATGGAGTAGAACACGCGGCTTTGGCCCATCAGCATTACCAGGATGACAGAAGAGAAGCCTGCTAAAATAGCGACAGTAACGCTCGTGGCCAGCCAGCTGTATTCAGGTGGCATGTGGTGGGTGATGGCGTAAGCGACAGAGGCTTCCTTACCAGCCTGCATAAATTCGGTGAAAGGCGCCAGACCAGTCAAGACATGTGAAAACAGGATGTACAAAAGCGTACAGATCACCAAGGAGCCCAAGATGCCTATGGGCATGTCCCGGCTTGGGTTTTTGGCTTCTTGTGCTGCCGTAGAGACGGCATCGAAACCGATAAATGCAAAGAAAACAATGCCTGCGCCGGTTAACACACCTCCCCAGCCATGCCGGAAGAAATCGGTGTAACTGTACATAGAGCCATCGGGCAAGGCAACGGCTGGCTGATCGGCAGGGATCAAATATTGTGCATGGTTGACAGGATCAATGTACTGCCAGCCGAGTGCGATGAAAGCAAGCACTATGGACACCTTCACGATTACTATGATGCCATTCACGAAGGCCGACTGTTGTGTGCCACGGATCAGCAGGAGCGTGAGCAAGAGCAAGATGACCAAGGCTGGCAGGTTCATGATGCCCGTATGGCGCACCCCTTCTACCAGCACGGACTCCATGGGGGAATGGCACCATTCATAAGGCACCGCACCTCCGAGCAGCAGATTTAGATATTCACTCCAAGCGATGGACACGGTGGCTGCGCCGAGCGCATATTCGAGCACTAAGGCCCAACCGATGATCCAAGCCACCAATTCGCCCATGGTAGCGTAAGCGTAAGTGTACGCGCTGCCTGCAATCGGAATCATGCTGGCAAACTCAGCATAACACAAGCCGGCAAAGGCACAGCCAACTGCTGCAATGATAAATGACATGGTGACGGCTGCTCCGGCGTGCCCGCCCGCAGCGGCAGCGGTGCGCACAAACAGGCCAGCACCGATGATTGCCCCAATGCCGAGCAAGATTAGATTCCAGGAGCCTAACGTTCGCTTAAGGCCCTTTTCAGAGTCCCCAGCTTGCGCTAAAAGTTGAGAAAGAGGTTTGCGTACCCAAAGGTTAGCCATACAAAGAAGAGTTTTAGTTTTGAAAATCGTGGGGCGAAAGATAGCGTGGTTTTTGAAATTGCGCCCATTCCACCATAAAAAGGCCATCTCGGAAGCATTTGTTCCTTTAAGTAACCATTTTGGCTTAAAGCCCAAACTGCCGCAGGTGGTGGTCCGTGTGTTTCCACATCATAAAGCCGTGTTGTTCCCGACTGAGCTGGCCTATGCCGGGATGAGGGCCGAACTTGTGTTGAGCATCTTTTGAACAAAACTGCAAAACGAGCCCAAGCAAGGTGGCTTTGTCGGTCTCAAAATCAGTGGGAGTAGTGCCGCCTCCACCGTCGCCCTGGCGATAGACTTGGAGCGTGGGGGTGTTGGGCTTCCAATCCTTTTCCGTCAAAACAAAAAGCCGCATCAAAGGCTGAAAAAGGCGTGGAAAGGCGGGCTTGCTTTGGCGGAGCTGGAGCACATCGCGAAAAGGATCAGCTATATGACAAACGACTTGGTTTGGGGTCATTTTGCCCCATTGGCGGGGTGTGTCGAGGCTGAGGCGTTGGATGCGCTCGATAATGGATTGTTGAGTAGCCGGGTTGAAAAGATTGTCTTTCATGTTTTTCTCTTTTGAATGTGGAAACCAGGTCTAGAGTATTGTGGGGGCGAACTTCCCAAAAGTTTTGAACTTTCGGGAAGTTTTATCCAAAAAGTTTGACGGGACAACGAATTTCTCACACCCCCTCATTTTTATTCAAAATTAAAACGCCTGTAACCTACTTTTGCCCGAATAAAAAATCTGTGTCCAATGGCCAGACATACCTTATTATTAGAGCACCTAAATCGCACGGTGACAATCACGGAAGCCGAAGCGGAAAAAATGCTGCATCTGGCCAAAGTCACCAAGCTGAAAAAAAAGGAACACCTCTTTATGGAGGGTCAGGTCGCAAAGTATGTTGGTTTTGTGAACAAAGGTTGCCTGCGCTATTATCGTTTGGACGAGAAGGGCGAGGAGCACATTGTCTATTTTGCCGTCGAGGAATGGTGGATTGGCGACCTGAGCAGTTTTTACAGCGGCCAACCGAGCACCTTCAACCTTCAAGCCCTTGAACCCTGCGAGATGTTTCTTTACACCAAGGACACCTTCGAGATGCTGCGCCGTGATATCCCGGCCTACGATCAATACGTCAAAATCCGCCACGCCAAAGCCACCGATGCCCGCCTTGAAGCCATGATGAGCCAGCGCACCGACTCCGCAGAGGCGCGATACACCAAACTGCTTCAAGGCTTTCCCGACATTTTTCAGCGTGTGCCGCAGCACTTTATTGCCTCTTACCTCGGCATTAAGCCGCAGAGCCTCAGCCGCATCCGCAAACAAATGGCGGAGCGTGCGATGCAGTAGATTTCGTCATTTCGTCATTGGGTCATTTCGTCATTTGGTCATTGGGTCATTGCGCAACGAGCCCAATGACCCAATGACCTAATGACCCCGTTTTTCTTAACCTAGGTGAATGGAATGGGGTGGGTGAGGCCAGCACCTTTGTCCCATCAAATTTTTCTCATTCATTCACTAACTAAAAACTTTTCAACAATGAAAAATCTGAATCTTCTCAGCCTCGCAGCTTGTCTTCTCATGGCAATCTCCTGCACTTCTCAAACATCCAAAACCGAAGCCACTAAATCATCTGGCGCGGCAAAATTGGAAAACCGTTTTTCTGATGGGGTGGTCGGCACACACGACCCCGCCATCCTGAACGAATTGCTTGCGGACGATTTTGTGAGCCACCACTTCCCCGCTCCGGGCAACAACAACAAAACCGTTTTCACCGAAGGCATGAAAGGCTTGTTCGCTGGTTTTCCCGACATCAAAGTGACGCGCGTGGAACAACATGAGGTCGGTGACAAAGTGTACACTTATGCTTTTTGGGAAGGCACACAAACCGGTGCTTTCATGGGTATCCCGCCTACGGGCAAAAAAGCCCACGTGGAGTACATGGACATCTGGCGGGTAAAAGACGGCAAAATTGCAGAAAACTGGGTCGTGATGGACATCATGGGGCTTATGATCCAACTGGGCGTGGTACCACCTCCAGGTGCAGGCAAGTGATCCTCAACTTCTCAACCCTCAACCTCTCAACTTCTCAACTTCCCAACATCATGAAAAATATACTTTCAATTTCAGCACTCTTTTTTCTCCTCTCCCTTTCTTTTGCTACCGTTGGCTGCGATAAAGACGAGGCCCAGACTCCTGACACCAATAATACTGAAATCGTGAAGCAACTCTTCGTCTATTTCGGCACAGGCGACATCCCTTCTTTTTTAAACAGCTGCGATGCGAACTGTGTGTTCGATGTCACGGGCAACCAAATTCTCAATCCTGGCAAGGTGTACACCGGAAATGATGGCTTTATGGCATTCCTAGGCGACCTTTCTGTCAAAGGCCAACCAACGACGATCAACCCGGTAGAGTTTTATGAAGCAGGCGACGTGGTGACGGTGAGCGGAAATTTGAGCTTTACAGATTTCGCCACCAGCCAGACTTGCACAGTGAACTTTATCCAAATATGGAAATTCAACACTGCTGGCAAGATGGTCTATTTCAAGGAAGACCACGACAATCGGGTTTGTCAGTGAGAAGTGACACTTTTTCAAAAAGTGTCACTTCTGGGCGACACCAACATTTAGCAACTATCCAATTGGAATTTTAGTTGGTGAAAGAGCCGCTTCCGTGCACACGGGGCGGCTCCGCCGCATGAATGGGTAGGGCCTGCTTTACAAATATTTGTTCCATCAAAGTGGTAGATTTGAGAGACTTTCGCAGCAAGAAAGCATCAACAACATGAAAAAAAACGACGACCCGCCCCGCTCCCTTTCCCAGACAGAACTGGATCTATTGTGGCAGGAAAATTTTGAAATAGAAAAAGCCTCCAAAGCCGCCATCGTAAAGGATTGGCTGCCGCGTTACACGGGCATGGCACTCGATCAATTTGGTGCGTATATCCTGCTGGTCAATTTTGGCGGCTACGTTAAGGACTTTGCCGATCAGCACGGCGTAGAGATTTATGGTCTTGAACGTCCCATGCAAGCAGCAACCGCCGGAGGCATCACCATCATCAACTTCGGCATCGGAAGCCCCAATGCGGGCTTGGTGATTGATCTATTGGAAGCTATAAAACCCAAAGCAGTGCTTTTTTTAGGCAAATGTGGCGGCCTCAAAACGGGCAAAAACCACAATGGCGACCTCATACTGCCCATTGCTGCCATACGGGGTGAAGGAACGAGCAATGACTACCTCCCGCCCGAAGTGCCGGCTTTACCAGCCTTTGCCCTGCAAAAAGCCGTGTCCACCACGATCCGCGAGTACGAGCGCGACTACTGGACGGGCGTGGTGTACACGACCAACAAACGCGTGTGGGAACACCGCGAAGATTTCAAGACCAAACTTCGCGACCTGCGCTGCATCGCCATTGACATGGAAACGGCCACTATTTTTGTAGCCGCATTCAAAAATCAGATGCCTGCGGGCGCGCTCCTGCTCGTGAGCGACATGCCCATGACCCGCGAAGGCATCAAAACCGAAGCCAGCGACAAGGTGGTGACCAGTCAGTTTGCCAAGACCCACCTTGCCATTGGGGTGGACTCACTCAAGCAACTGATGAACCATGGGATGACGGTGAAGCACCTGCGGTTTGAGATGTAGAGGGAAATTAAACCGCAAAACAGGAAAACCGGAGAACAGGAAAATATAAAACCGAGAGGGGCTATGATATACCCATGAAATAATTCACCCTAATATCTTATTTTCCCCAATCTTCCCACCTTTGCCCTATGAAATTTGATTCGCTCACCGTAAAAGAACACCCCGAAAACCGCACGACAGCGCCCCACGTGCTGCCGATCTATGCCACTTCGTCCTTTGATTTTGAGGACATCAATCAGGGCATTGAGATATTTAAGAACATCGAAAGCGGTCATGCTTATAGCCGTTATGCCAATCCGACCGTGGATACGGTGGCGGCTAAAATCGCGGCGCTCGAAGCCTACGGTTTGAATATCGAAGCCTGGGCGGTGATGACTTCGAGCGGGATGTCGGCCATTGCAACGCTTTTGCTCGGCACGCTGCGCAGCGGGGATAAAGTGCTGAGTCAGGGGAATTTGTATGGCGGTACGACCGAACTGTTGAAAGGCATTTTCAGCCAGTTCGGCATCGAAACCGTGTTCGCCGATTTGCGGAATCTGGAAGCCGTGGAAAGGGCGCTTCGGGATGACAAGGCCATTAAAATGCTTTACTGCGAAACACCGGCCAACCCTACGCTGGCCTGTGTGGACATTGCAGCGCTGTCCAATTTAGCCCACCAGCACGGGGCGTTGTGCGCCATTGACAACACCTTTGCTACGCCTGTTTTGCAGCAGCCTTTTGCGTTGGGCGTGGATTATGTGATCCATTCCACAACCAAATATTTGAACGGCCACGGCAACTCCATTGCCGGAGTAGTGGTTGGTCGCGATCAAGAAACCATGCGTAAGGGCGTGTGGCGCGCCATGAAACTCGTGGGTACCAATTGTTCGCCCTTCGAGGCCTGGCTGACCAACAACGGGATGAAAACCCTATCGCTGCGCATGGAGCGGCATTGTTCCAACGCCCTCGCGGTGGCGCAATTTTTGGAAAAACATCCCGCAGTGGAGCGGGTGAATTACCCCGGCCTCTTATCGCACCCTGACCATGCACTTGCTTCACGCCAAATGCGGGGCGGCTACGGCGGGATGTTGAGTTTTGAACTTCGCGGCGGATTGGATGCGGGCATTGCTTGTATGAACCGCATTCGTTTTTGTTCGCTCGCACCGACACTTGGTGACGTGGATACCCTTATCTTGCACCCCGCTTCCTCCTCACACCTGGCCGTGCCAAAGGAAATTCGCCTGCAAAATGGAATTACAGACGGATTGGTGCGCGTATCGGTAGGAATCGAAAATGTATCCGATATTGTGGCCGATTTGGAACAGGCCATAGGGTAGTTCACCCCCACAAACCAGCAATTTAACATCCTAGTTTATGAAGCATTCAATCCTTCTTCTGCTTGCCGCTGCGTTGACCGTAGCCAGCAAACCTCAGCAAAACGTTTATGCACAACAGCCTGCAACGTCTGCGCCAGCTTTCAATGCAAAACTGATACAATTTGAAATGGGTGGCTGCAGGGGCTATTGCCCGGTCTATAAACTAACGTTCCGCAACGATGCAACGATGGAATATGTAGGCATAGGTCATGTGGAACGAATGGGCGAAGAAACTGTAAAGCTCACTGCGGACGAATTTTCCCGGCTTCAAAAAGTGCTGAACAGGGCCGACCTGTGGCAATACCCGGCACAAATACCCAGCACCGTGGCAGATGCTCCAACCCGCACGTTCACCGTGTTCAAGGATGAAACAAAGCATATTGTCAAGGGTAACGCCGGCCTTCCGGAGCCTATCCTTAAATTGGAGAAATTGATGCAGGATATTGCTGAATCTCATGATGTTATGGTCAAAAAAGGCCTCGAACCCAAAGATATTGTGGCGAGCGGGGAGGTTCTTGTGCAATTCAGTCAAGGCGTAAATGTTGAGAACTTCTGCATGCAATTCATGGAAATGAAAGTTCGCCCCGTGCGCCGCATTTCGGAGGAGAATATCTGGTATATTGGCTTTAGCCCTTCAGAACTGACCGAGGCCCAATTCATCAGCATTCTTGATGGCATGGATGGGGTAATGAGGGTGCTGCCAAACAAATCTGTAAACAACCGGAATTGAGGGCCCGAGGCTTTCCCAGAACATGAAAGAACTCCTCATTAAATTCTTCAAATTCGGCATCGTCGGGGTATCGGGAGTGTTCGTTGATTTTGGCGTGACCTGGGTGTTGAAAGAACAGCTGCGGCTGAATAAGTACATTGCCAACAGTTCGGGCTTTGCCTGCGCAGTGCTGAGCAATTACGTCCTCAACCGAATCTGGACCTTCCACAGCGCCGACCCTCATGTAGGGGTTCAGTTTGCCAAATTTACCATCGTGGCCCTCGTTGGACTGGGCATGAACAACGGGATCATATTCCTTTTGACGGAGCGGAAAGGGGTGAAATTTTATACCGCCAAACTCATCGCTACGGGCGTGGTCATGCTTTGGAATTTTGGGGCGAATTACCTTTTTACGTTTAAGTAGATTGGGGGCATTTTAAGAGGGGATGGAACACGGATTGAACGGATGAGACACGGATTTTCACGGATTTTTCTCCAATAGGGGCATCCGTGAAAATCCGTTTC
>JANMME010000788.1:0-9754 GCA_031373015.1 Saprospiraceae bacterium | reverse complement strand
ACCATGCCTTATGAGCCGTGGTTTTGGGATAAAAACCGCATACAACGAGTCCGTGCACGCATTGAAAGCATTGATTTCCAGGAGAAAAAACTGATCAGCACCGAAGGAAAATCCCTCAGCTACGACAAACTCGTATTGGCGCTTGGCTCCCAATCCAACAAATTCGGCTGGCCCGGCCAGGACTTGGACGGCGTGCACGGCCTCTATCATTTGCAGGATTTGGAAGCGATGGAGCGACACTCCCCACTGTTGGGAAGGGGGCAAGCGGGAGCTCGAGCAGTCATAGTGGGTGGCGGGTTGATCGGCATTGAAATGGCCGAGATGTTTCATTCCCGCAATATACCGGTTACGTTTTTGGTGCGGGAGAAGGAATTTTGGAACAATATTTTGCCCACAGAAGAATCCGCCATGGTGAGCCGACATATTAGGGAACACCACATTGATCTTCGGCTGGAAACGGAATTGCAGGAAATCCAAGCAGAAGCCCCCGTTCAGGCGGGTAAAGGGGACGGGGGGAAATGTGTAGCCGTAGTAACGAACAAAGGAGAAACCATTCCTTGCGGCTATGTCGGCCTAACCGTAGGGGTGAGCCCAAACATCGGATTTTTGAAAAATACCCCCCTAGAAACCAACAAGGGCATCCTCGTGGACGAATATCTGCAAACCAACCAACCCGACGTGTACGCCATCGGTGATTGTGCCGAACTCCGTCAGCCTCAAGAGGGCCGGCGCAGCATCGAAGCCATCTGGTACACGGGTCGTATGATGGGCGAAACGGCGGCCTATAATGTGGTTGCAGATTCGGAATCCCAAGAGATATCGTCAATCCAAAATCGTCTCTCCTTCGGCAAGCCTATGGCGGGTAAAAAATCGCAAATCGTCAATCGTCAATCTTACAATCCCGGCATCTGGTTCAACTCCGCCAAATTCTTCGACATAGAATATCAGGTGTACGGCGATATCCGCCCACAACTTCCTGATAATCAGTCAACCTTGTACTGGGAGCATGCAGATGGCAAAAAAAGCATCCGCATAAATTTTCAACGCGAATCTGGTGTTGTGCTGGGTTTCAACCTCCTGGGGGTACGTTACCGCCATGAGGTCTGTGAAAAATGGATAAAAGAAGGGACACACATCGAAACGGTGCTTCAGAATCTGGGTCTGGCGAATTTCGACCCCGAATTTTCCAAGCAATACGAGGCCGAATTGGTCGCTATTTACAATCGCCAAACAGGCATAAATTTGGCCCTGAAACAAAAACGTGGATTGAGCGCCGTACTGGAGTTTTTAAAATAACACTTTCCACAAGCTCTGCTACAACTTGGACATTGGACATTCCTTGTTGGATATTGGACATTCAAAAATTATGAAAAGCCTCTCTCTCGCCACCCCCAACCCGATGCTCACCACGCCCCTGCAAAAATTGGGTTTGGCGATGCTTGGCATCTCCGTTTCCTATATCCTCTATGAAGGACTGCGTACGCACAACTTGCCAGCCGAGCCGTTGACGCTGCTAGCTTTTTTCGCCACCATCACTGGTCTTTGGCTTTTCATGCGCGATGAAAAGGCCGATTTCAGCAAAAACACCAACTCCCTGGCGGTCTGGATGCGCAGCCTTTCAGCCCGCGGGATCTGGGGCTGGTTGCTGGGTATCGTACTGACGGAGTTCTACGTTTGCCTCTACTGGATGCCCCAGTACATGACTGGCTTGATTCAGTTGTTCGACCCTTTCAGCCAGGTTTTTCGCCATAAGCCTGCCGATCAGTGGTTTGTCTATGGTTCGTTTTATACCATTTTGGTGTTGGTGATGGGCGTTCGGTTTATTTTTAAATACCGCCATAGCCGCTATCAATTGGTGCGCACGATTTCTGTGATGTTCTTTCAATTGGGCTTTTCCTTCCTGATTCCCGGGCTGATGTTGCGTTTTCAGCAGCCCGAATTGTACTTTACTTATTTCTGGCCGCTCTCGTACAGCAATGCTTCTCCCGACACCTGGAGCTGGCAATCTCAAACCTCGGTTGGCACTTGGTTCTTCTTGTTTGGCCTTGCAATGTTCTTCGTCGGTACGCCCATTTTGACTTATTTTTTTGGAAAAAGATGGTACTGTTCCTGGGTCTGCGGCTGCGGCGGGCTGGCCGAAACGGCGGGCGACCCGTTCCGCCATTTGTCAGACAAGTCCTTGAAAGCCTGGAAGATAGAGCGCTGGATGATTTACTCGGTGTTGGTGTTTGCCGTGGGCATGACGGCATTGCTGTGGGTCAATGTGATGACGGGTCGCGGCCTACTCGGCAGCGCCTCGGAGGGCTTTTACAAAACGTATTCTTTTCTCATTGGGTCTGTGTTTAGTGGGGTTGTGGGGGTCGGTTTTTATCCCCTCATGGGCAGTCGCGTATGGTGTCGCTTCGGTTGTCCGATGGCCGCCTGGCTGGGATTTTGGCAAAAGAAAGCGTCCAAATTTCGCATCACGACCAACGGCGGCCAATGCATCAGTTGCGGCAACTGCTCCACCCACTGCGAAATGGGCATTGATGTGCGGGCTTATGCCCAAAAAGGGCAGGATGTGGTGCGGGCCAGTTGTGTGGGTTGCGGCATTTGTGCCACGGTGTGTCCGCGCGGGGTGCTTCGGCTGGAGGGCTCTGACAGTGATATTGCAGCGCGAACTTCACAACAGCGGACGATTCATGTAAAATTGGAAGAGGTAAAAATCTTGTGATCGCTATTCCTCTTGTAACACCATGAAGTATTTGTAGGAATTGATCAGCTTGTCTCTGATGTACGTTGATTGTTCGTATGTCAGGGCATAGACCAACCCGTTCTCTGGGTAAAGTACGATCCCTTTATGGGCCACTTGCGTTACACTTTTCGCAAACGCATCCAAGTTTTTCATTTCCAAAAAAGCCCCGTTTTGGTCAATGACATATTCCAGTGCCTGACATTGCTGCCCTTTTAAAAGTTCATTTAATTCGTTTTCATCTACCCCTGATTTGGCCAACATCATGGTCATATTTTCCCAATCCAAGTCTTGGATAACCCTGATCACGTAAGTTGAATCTGTGGAGTCGGCAACCACCAAAGACAAGGTAAACTCTTGGCTCGAGCTGTCCTTCAACAGACCATTTTCATCAAAAGTTCTGTGCTCTTTTATGCCAGTGTACTCGAATACATCGCCTAAATTCCAGTAGCATATTACGGGAATAAGGTTTGTTCCTGAGATTTCGGTTGTGTCTTGAGAGAAGACCGTGCCCGTCAGGGAGCATAAAAGCAAGATGAGTGAAAATCGAGTCATAATATTTTTAGGAATTTTTGAGTAAAGATAGCCCCAAACATTACTTTTGGCCGAACAAAATGCAACAACCAATGGGTATCATCATTTTAGTCAGCCTTATCGTAGCCGCCGGGCTTTTGGGCGGCATAGCCAATTATTACATGGAGCAAGCCAACGGGGCGAGCTTCAAAAAATCGGTGTTCCTTGGCCTCACGGCTTCCGCCACGGTGCCGCTTTTGCTGAATACCATGTCGAGCAGCCTGACGGACAAATGTTTGAACGGCGAGCCTTCCGCTTATTTCATTTTCTTTGGGTTTTGCACCATCGCAGCCATTTTCTCCTCTAATTTTCTCCAATCACTGGGCGACAAACTACTGCAGGAATTAAAGGATGTAAAGCAAAAACAGGAAGATCTTACCCAAACTACCGATGTGCTCGTAGCCCAAAATTCCGACCCTTCCGAAACGCCAGCTCCTCCTGGAGCCCCAGCAGCCGGCGATGGGAAGGAATTTGAATCCTTTAAGATCGGCGACGATACCAAGTCGCCCAATGTGGCTGTGCTGAGCGATGAGCAAAAAATCATTGCCATGCTCCAGTCATCCAAATTTGCTTTCCGCACAGCGGAGGGCATTGCAAAAGACACGGGCTTGGAATTGGGGGGCGTTCAATCAAAATTGCTTGAATTGGAAATTCAAAACAAGGTCAAAAAGACCAAACGCGCCCGCGACGGTGTAATGGTCTGGTCTTTGCGTTAAGGAACCTGGACTTTCCAATCTTTTGTGCCGACTTTTTTTCAAGTCCCTTGGAAATTTGCAGTTCGATTGTCTACCTTTGCGGGCATTTTTGAAAGAAGTATCACTTTTTAGCGCACAACACAATGGAAATCATTGAATTGCAGGGTCTCCGGAAAGAAAATTCCGGCAAAGTAGAGGCAACGAAAATCCGTCGCAACGGCCAAGTCCCGGCGGTGATGTATAAAAGCGGTGGCGGCGAATCAACTCAGTTCGCTTTGGAAGCATCTGCTGTCCGCCCACTCGTTTTCACGCCTAAATTCAGAATCGCTGAAATCAACCTCAACGGTGCCACTTACAAGTGCATCGTGAAGGACATACAGTTCCACCCCGTTTCGGAGGAGGTGCTGCACGTAGATTTCCTCGAACTGGTGCCTGGCATAAAGTTCAAAGCATCCGTTCCATTGCGCTTTTCGGGCACTGCCCCGGGCGTGAAAGAAGGTGGAAAGTTCATTCCACGTATGCGCACCGTGAACATACTCACCACCCCCGAAAAAGCAGTGGATGAAGTTCATGCCGACATCACGGCCATGCAATTGGGCGATACCATCCGTATAAAAGACATTACAGTCCTTGAGGGTGTGGAAATCACCAATCCTCCCGCAGTGCCCATTGCTTCCATTGAGGTTCCCCGCGCACTGAAAGCAAAGTAATTGGTTTTTGAAAATATTTGAACGGTTCAACGTTCGTCGGATGGGCGGCTCGCATTTCGGGCCGCCCGTTCTTTTTTCGGTGCCTCCGAGGAATTACATTTGCACCGTTACCGGATAGGATGGGACACGGATGACACAGATGGGACACAGATTTGCACAGATTTCTGTATGAATGCGCATCTGTGCAAATCCGTGTCCCATCTGTGTCATCCGTGTTCCATCCTAACCGGTAACAGCACATCAAATGTCCGCATCCATGCTCACATTCACCTGCCTTCCTTTCGACGAACTTTCACCCCACACACTCTACGAAATACTCGCGCTTCGGCAAGAGGTTTTTGTGGTGGAACAAAACTGCCCGTATCAAGACTGCGACGGCAAGGACCTTCAAAGCTGGCACCTCATGGGGCGCGACGAGTCGGGGAAACTCATCTGTTACACAAGGCTTTTGCCCGAGGGCTTGGCCTACCCAGCTTATGTTTCTATTGGCAGGGTCGTGAGCGCGCCATCGGCACGGGGCACGGGGGCAGGAAAGGTATTGATGGAAAAAAGCATCCAAATGTGCCGTCAACTCTTTGGCAATCAGCCCATTAAAATCGGTGCGCAGACCTATCTCCTGAAATTTTACGAAGGTTTTGGGTTTCGATCCACCGGCGAGGAGTACTTGGAGGATGGTATTCCGCACACGAAGATGGTTTTGGGGGATTGATGTTGGATAATGGACGTTGGACGTTCGACATTGGAAATAAAAAGGGTAGGCGACTCCAAGATGTTGGTATCGCCTACCTTTTTGTTGAATGGTTTTGGGTTAGGCTCGGAAACCTCGGGGGCTTCGAAGACCTGTAGCCACCCCTCTGAGTTGTCATGTCGCAGCGTAGCGGAGACAACTACACAACATCTTTTTCCTCGATATGAGGTAATAAGAGAAGAAATCCGAAGATGCTTGGATTGTGTGGGTGTCTACGCTACGCTGCGACATGACAACTCAGAGGGGCGCGCGCTTGTGTTAATCCCTTTCTACCTCCGCAAGCGAATCGTGTAAGAATCGCCATTGGCCAAGGTAAGCGTTCCAATCCGGTCGCAGGTGCCGTCGCCAAAGTCCAGCGAGCGGGTGCGGACACCCACGGTGAACTCAATCACGCCCGAAGAGATCCAGCGGCAGGCGGCGCGCTTGATAAGCGGCTCGGTGATGGTGGCCGTGAAATCCTTGCCATTGCGGTTTATCCCAGAAGCCGTACCTGTGCTGCTCCACACATCGTCCCAGTGGGTGAGGGTGCTGCCGCCTTCGATGAGCGTGCTGTTGCGGGTTTTGCTCCAAGTCGTGACGCTGCCGTCTTCAAAAGTGAGTTTCATGTCGGTCGCAACTTTGGTGAACGACCATTGACCGTCAACGTTTTGGCCGTTGTTCGTCCAGCTGCGCGTACCTTCTACTTTTATGCCGTCTACAAAGAAATTGTCGTGGGTAATGGTGCGGACTGCGCCGGCAGTGAGAATATCAGCCGTTTGGTTTATGATGAGGATGCCGCTCAAAACCCGGCCATCGGGGCGGGTGCAGGCGGTGCCAAAATCAATCGTGATGGTGTTGGGCCAGGTGCCTTGGGGCTGTGCAAAAGTTACGGTGGGACAGCCGCCGCCGCCGCGTTCTTCCACGGCGATGTCGGCGTCAAGGTCAATTTGTTCGGTGTAGTCTTCGTTGGCCGAAAGGTCTTCGGCGGTGGTGACGGCCACGTCGTTGTTGTCATTTTTACGGCAAGCGTCAAAAACTGCTATGCTGGCGATCAGGGCGATGAGAAACAAAAGGGACTTTTTCATGTGTGGGTGAATTTATGTGTTTGTGAGAGAAAGTTGAGGTTGTTGAGAGATTGAGCATGTTGAGGACGTCGCAGGGTGGGCATCTCAAGAGTCTCAACCCTCAACGAGCTCAACATTAATGTTACCGGCCGGGAAACGGGAGTGGTAGACGGAGGGGAGGGGGAAGGGTTTAATGAGGATATCGTAAAATTTGAAAAGGGAAATTTATATCAGGCACCAAAAAAATCCAGAGAATGGATGGGGGCCATTTTAGAGCACTTCCACGCAAACTGGTAGGCTTCCTTGAATTCGTGCATGGCAACAGTTTTGGCAATAAGCACGCCAGGTTTCCATTTTTGGGCCGTTGTTGGTGGGGATACCAACAACGGCTAAAAAAATATTTCACAAAAAATATGCGAAACCGAAAGATTGCACATATATTTGCAACTGATTAATTGCATTAAATAATTGTGCCCATGCGAAGAGACATTTTTCAAGCCATAGCCGACCCGACCCGCCGGGCCATCATCGCCCTCATTTCCCTGCAAGCCATGACCCCCAATGCCCTGGCGGAGCATTTTGACACGAGCCGGCAAGCTGTGTCGAAACACCTACAAATCCTTTCCGAGTGCGAATTGGTGAGCCAAAAGCAACAGGGAAGGGAAATTTTTTACCGACTCGACATTGAAAAAATGAAAGAAATAGACCGCTGGCTGGAGCAGTTCCGAAAAATTTGGGAAACCCGATTCAGTCAACTAGACGATTTATTATCAACAATTAAAAGTCAGAAAAAATGAGCACTAATTTGCAATTCGATTTCCTTGTGAACAAGGAAAACAACACCCTGACCTTGCGCCGGGAATTTGCGGCAAACCGCCAACTCGTCTGGGACTACTATACCAAAAGCGAACTTTTGGACCAATGGTTTGCCCCAAAACCATTGACCACCAAGACCAAATCTATGGATTTCAAAGCAGGTGGGCATTGGCACTATGCCATGGTAGACACTTCCAGCGGTGCAGAATATTGGGGCTGGACGGAATACACCTCCATCAACCCGATTGACGGCTACACCACACTGGATGCCTTCAGTAACGAGGCCGGCGAAATCAATGCGGAACTGCCCCGTGCTAATTGGGTAGTCACGTTCACCGATTTGGGCGAAAAGTCGGCAGTAGAAACCGTCGTCACCTATGCTTCGCTGACGGATTTGGAGACGGTGATACAGATGGGCATGGAAGAAGGCATGAAGTCCACGCTCGAACGCTTGGATGAATTGCTTCTAACTTTAAGCAATTGATTTTATGAAAAAGAACAAAATCATCCCAAAGTAGAGGAGGCTAAAACAAGGGCAAATTAACTGTTGTGTACGCACTTGATGGCCCTCCCTGAAGCATAATTCAAAGCCCTGGCAGACGGCAACATGCACAGTTGCAGCCGATTCCCAAAAATATACCCCGCCCCACAGCGTTCTCGCAATAAACATGCTACGTTATGCGAAAACTCCTCCTCCCCACCCTACTCTTCTGTCTCCTCCCCAACCTAACTTCCGCCCAAAAACCCGCCCAACCCACCAACCTCTTCGACCTCAAAGATGCCCTCGCCAAAAAACTCGTCAGCATCCAAATCGAGGGCAAGGGCGGCCACCAAGGCGAAACGCTGAAGATCGTGTGCAAAAACCTGCGCGGCCAATACCTGCGCCTGCGCATCCCTCAAGGCCAACTGATGGAGCCTGCCGATACCGCCGAACAAACGCTCGTGGTGGCCGAAGAAATGTTGCTTTCGGTGATGGCCAAAACGCCTGCCGAAGCGGCACTGAAAACGTTCTGCACCCAGGCAGGTGACAATTCGCCACGTGCCGGATCAGCATTTGCCCTGGGCGCGATCGCTCCTGTTATGGTGTGCAACTTGTTGAAATTCATCACAGAAAAAGGCAAGACCGAAAGCTCGGAAGCTCAAACGGCGGTATGGTGCCTAACCAGCGGGCAATCCTTGGGCTCTATTGGCGACCCGGAGCTGACCAAGTTTGTGGCCGACCAATTGGGCAAAGCAGTGCCCGGTTATAAGATCCGGCATAGCGTGGTAGAATCCGTGCCGGGGCGGCCCGCAGAACTCGGCAAAGCCCTCGTCATAGAAGGCAACTTCCGCTATTATCTGGAAAAAGACGAGCGCACGATCATGGTATTGCTCGACAGCTCTGGAAAACTCATCAAACAGGTCTCAAAAGAAGAAATCATGAAAGCGGGCGAGCACCGCAGTGGTCTCCGCCTGGAGGTGTATAACCTGGATCCGGGCAAATACACGCTCCGAATGCAGACCAAGGCAGGGAGGGTGATCAAGGACACAGAGATTGAGTTTTAGGAACGGCTGAATTTTACACCTGTCTACCCCTAAAATCATCTCCGCCCATGACCCACGTCGCCGCCGCCCCCTTGATCCCCCCTAATTTTGTAGCCAAATAAAATCATCAAGTCATGAAAATCATTCCCAAGCTATTGTCCGTGGGCACGTTTTGGTTGGTTTTTGGCCAATTGGTCGCCCTCGCACAAACCGATGTTGCCCTGCTGCGCGATCTGGCGGAAGAGAACAAAAAATCTGTCGAAGCACTTGTCCTGTATCCTTCTGATACGCGGCTGGCCATCCTCGAAGCCACCAAGCACCCTGAAGTGCTGATCAAGATGCAGGATATGCGCACAAAAACCAGCGCAGCCTTCCGCACCCTCATCGAGGATTTCCCGCGCAGCACTCAGGAGATGTTTTACGACCTGAGCCGCTACCCGGGGCTGATCGCCTCACTGGTGCAGCAAAAGAACAACCCCACAGACCTCCGCAAATCACTCGATGCATTGCCCGAGAACAAACGGGAGGAGGCCTACGGAGTGGTCAACCGACAGATGCCTACGTTCGTGCAGATCAACGATTTGAACCAAACCACCCGGCGGGCATTCGAGCGGCTTATTACCGGTTATCCCGCACCCGCGCAGCAGGCTTTTGAGCATCTGCTGGGCTTGCCAGAGGTGATTGACCTGCTCAATGAAGACCTGCGCTTTACGATCCTGGTCGGCGAAACATATCGGGACAACCCCGCCTGGGTGATCCAGCAAATGGATTCGCTCAACCTGGCCGTCGCCCGCTCCCACGCGGAAGAACTCGAGAACTGGAAAAGCACGCTTGAAAACGATCCGGCTGCCAAAGGCGAGTTGCAGGCCGCAGCCAAAGAATATGCCGCCGAAAACGGCTACAACGCGGACGAT
>JANMME010000035.1:0-4828 GCA_031373015.1 Saprospiraceae bacterium | reverse complement strand
CGGATTTGCACGGATTTCTGGATGAATGCAAAAAATCCGTGCAAATCCGTGTCTAATCTGTGTCATCCGTGTTCCATCCCAACCAGTTACAATTTATGCGCAGTTTTTTTTGACAAAACGGATAAATTTTTGTTTATCCATTGCGTTCCCGACCAATGTCGAGCAAATCTGCTTTTCTCTTTTTCATTTTTCTGCCGCAAACTGCACTTTCCGTGATAGACTCCCCACTACAACCCATCCCTTTGGACGAATCCGAGCGCCAAAAATTCGTCCGCTCCATGCGTTTATCGCGGATGTTGTTACCCATCGGACTGGGCTTGATTGGGGTGGGGTATCTTTTTTACCAGCAATTTGATCTTGAAAAATTTCGCGAAATCGAATGGACTGGCCGGGCATTCGCGTGGATTGGGCTGGCGTTCCTGCTGCTTTTGGCACGACATTTTTTCTACGCTTATCGGCTAAAAGTGCTGACCGGTGGCGATTTCTTTTCCTGGAAAAAATGCCTTGAACTTATCGTGATTTGGGAATTTAGTAGCGCGCTCACGCCAACCAGCAAGGGCGGCCCCTTCGTCATGCTTTTTGTGCTGACCCAAGAAAAGGTTGCGGCAGGGCGCACCACGGCGGCGATATTTTACACCATGATCTGCGATTCGGGCTTCTTCGTGATCCTCCTTCCGATCCTGTTGGCAATTTACGGTCCGCCGATGATGTACCCAGGGATGACTTCGTATTCCGATCATAACCTGGCTTCCAACGTAATGTTCGTCACCTACGCGATGATGCTTCTCTACTGGCTGCTCCTCGTTTTTTTTGTTTTTTTGAAGCCACAATTCGCCAAAAGCAGCCTGAGTTGGCTGGCAAAGATTCCTTGGCTGAAAAGGTTTGCTCCAAAGTTTATTAGATTGGGCGAAGAATTTGAACTTGCTGCTACCGAATTGCGCCAGCAAAAATGGCGGTATCACCTCCGCGTCATCCTTTGTGCATTGGGCGCTTGGACGAGCAAGTTCCTGATGATCAACTGTTTGATTATCGCGATCGTGCCCAGCACTCCTATTGATGGGGGCACACAAGCTTTTATTTATGCGCGTTTGGTGGCTATGTTTATCATCATGGCCTTTAGCCCAACGCCGGGTGGGGCGGGCTTGGCCGAGATAGCGCTGGCTGGTTTTATTTCCGACTATGTGCCACAGGGTATTGGTCTGGTAGTGGCTTTGCTTTGGAGGGGAATGGCCTACTATGGCTATTTGCTGGCCGGAGCCCTGGTGGTGCCAGGCTGGATAGCGGCAAGGGTTGGCGAGCGCAAAAAACAGGAGCAGATCTTACGGGCGAAATAGCACATCGTTTTTGAATCCAATTCGGCACAATTTTGTCTGATCCTTAAAATGCCAAGCCATAAATCACCGTTTGGCAATGCGAACGACCGTACTTTTGTCCTGGTTTTTTCCAAATTTGATAAGCACATGAACGTCCAAACATTGCGCTATGCCGCATTTGCCCTCTTGTTTTTTTGCCTGAACCTGAATGCTTTGCAAGCGCAAAGCCCTGACCCCAATTTGGCAAACCAATATTTTTCAGATGGCGAATTTGAAAAAGCGGCCAGCTTGTATGGCCAGTTGGTGGATAAAGAACGCCGCAGTGACTACTATTTCACGCGCTACATTGATTGCCTGGCCAAATTGGAAAAATGGGACGAGGCCGAGAAGTCGGTTAAGAAGCAAATAAAGGAGCAGCCTGAAAACAACACGCTCTACGTCATTTACGGCAACATTTTCGAGGAACAAGACAAAAATGTCGAGGCTGAGCTGCAATACAATCGTGCCATTGACAAACTGGAGGCCGATTACGCGACGGTGATCCGGCTTGCCAATTTGTTCCTCAGTGATTCTAAATATGATTTTGCAATCAAAACCTATCAGCGTGGCGCGGTACTCTTAAAGGATGCCAACCGATTTGCTTACAACCTTGGCGACCTCTACCGCCGCAAGGGCGAGCCCGTGAAAATGACGGAGCAATACCTCAACGCCTTGGCTGCCGACCCTGGCAAATTGCCTTCCCTTCAAACAATTTTTGCCCGCTCGCTGGGTGCTGAAGACATCGCTGAACTGCAAACACAACTTTACGCCCGCATCCAGGAAAATGAAAACCCGGATTATGTGGAGCTGCTCGCCTGGTCGTTCGTGCAGCGCAAGGATTTCAAAAGCGCCCTCCGCCAATACAAAGCCCTCGATAAGCGGCTTGGCGAGAATGGGCAACGTATCATGCGGGTGGCCGATGAAGCGGCCGAAGCCCGGGACTATGATGCGGCCATTGCGGCCTACGAATATGTGATCACCGACAAAGGCCAAACCAGCCCCTTCTTTTATGATGCCAAACGCGAGGCTATGCAGTGCCGCCGCCGCAAAATCACGGAGGGTTTCAATTACACGCAGCAAGATTTGACGACGCTCGAAACCGAGTACGAGTCGTTTTTGACTCAGTACGGAAAGAGCAACCTTAGCTCCTCTATCATCCTGCAACTTGCTGATTTAGAGGCTGTTTACTTGCGCAATTTACCGAAGGCTATTGCGCTTTTGGAAGAACTCAAACAGGTGCCCGGCATTCGCCCTGATGTGCTGGCCCGCCTTAAGATCAACCTTGGCGACTACTACATGATGAACGGCGACGTTTGGGAAAGTACCCTGCTGTACAGTCAAGTGGACAAGGCGTACAAAGAAGACACGATTGGTCAGGAGGCTCGATTCAAGAACGCCCGGCTCTCGTATTTCAATGGAGATTTCCAGTGGGCACAGGCACAGTTCGACGTGCTGAAGGCCTCCACCTCCAAGCTCATCGCCAACGACGCGCTTGACCTATCAGTGTTTATAATGGACAACCTCAACCTCGACACCACTTCCGACGCCATTTCGCTCTATGCCTCGGCGGAACTTTTGGTGCTGCAAAATCGCTATGACGAGGCGTTTCTGAAACTAGATACGCTGGCACGCAATTTCCCTGAACATTCCCTGCAAGACGACATTCTATATCTCGAGGCTCGTATTTGGGACAAACAACGCGATTACGCCAAGGCGCTTCCGCTTTACCAGCAAGTGGCTGAAAAATACAAAGAAGACATTCGGGCCGACAACGCGCTCTATGCGATGGCACAGATTTACGAACTGAAATTGAACGACTTGGAAAAAGCCAAGGAGATCTATGAGAAGATATTCATGGATTATTCGGGGAGCGTGTTTGCCGTGGATGCGCGGAAGCGGTTTAGGATTTTGCGGGGGGATAAGGTGCAGTAGATAAAATAAACACCTTCCAACCCGACATCCTTTTTATCAAAAAAGAGCGGGTGCATATCATCGGCGCTAAGAAAATAGAGGGTGCTCCAGATCTGGTGATTGAAGTGCTTTCAGAAGGAAACACGCCCAAAGTAATGTCTTTCAAAAAGCATATCTACGAAACGTTTTTGGTGCGCGAATACTGGGTGGTGGATTTAAAGAAAGAGACCGTTGTACAATACCTCAACGAAGAAGGAGAGTTTCAAAAAATAGGCACGTTCAAAGCAGAAGAAGTAGTGAAGTCAGCGGTTTTGGATGGTTTCCAAACGAAATTGGAAGACTTGCTCTGAAAAAATTTTCCAAACTTTGCCCCTTGAAAAACGCCACGCCACAGAGCGCGGCGTTTTTTATTTTAAAATTGAAAAAAGTCACCCTCCTTCGCCATCGCTCCGGCGGGTCAATATTCAACGGTCAATATTCAACGGTCAACGGTCACAATGGCAGATATTTTTGAAAAAGCCGAGCAAGTCCTTGCCGAAATAGCCGCCCAATCACCCGCCAATGCTGCGGAATTGGAGGCCTTTCGCATTCAGTACATCGGTACTAAAGGCCTGATAAAGAGCCTGATGGAAGAAATGCGCAACGTGCCCAACGAGCGCAAACGCGATTACGGCCAACTTATGAATCGCCTCAAACAAGAGGCCGAGGCAAAACACGACGCCCTCAAAGAAGCCTTCGAAAGCCAATCGCAAGGTGCTGCTGCCCAGGCCATTGACCTCACGGCCCCCGGAGAACCGCTCCCACTAGGCTCGCGCCACCCCGTGGCGGTGACGATGAATCGCATTGTGGACATTTTTACCCGCATGGGCTTCAGCGTGGTGGATGGCCCTGAAATCGAGGACGACTGGCACAACTTCACAGCCATGAACACGCCGGAAGATCACCCCGCCCGCGATATGCAGGACACCTTCTACGTCGTGGATGACTCCGATTTATCTGCCGACAGGCAGAGCATGCTCCTGCGCACGCATACCTCGCCCGTGCAAGCCCGCGTGATGGAAACCCGACAGCCGCCCATCCGCATTATCGCCCCCGGACGAGTATATCGCAACGAGACGATTTCGACGCGCTCACATGCTCAATTCCACCAGGTGGAAGGGCTGTACATTGACGAGGGCGTTTCATTTGCCGATCTAAAACAGACTTTGCTCTACTTCGCCCAAGAGATGTTTGGCGCGACCAAAATCCGGCTGCGGCCCTCCTTTTTCCCTTTCACCGAGCCATCTGCTGAAATGGACATTTGGCTGGGAACGGACACCGAAAAGAACGCCCGCCTCACCAAAGGCACAGGCTGGCTCGAAATCCTCGGCTGCGGCATGGTAGACCCACAGGTGCTGGAAAACTGCGGCATTGACTCGAAAAAATACAGCGGTTTCGCGTTTGGTATGGGCATCGAGCGACAGGCGCTGCGCTTGTACGAGATCGGCGATATCCGGCTGTTGTTTGAGAATGATGTGCGCTTTTTGCGGCAGTTTGCGGCAGCGATGTAGGGCGAAATTCATTTC
>JANMME010000738.1:0-4488 GCA_031373015.1 Saprospiraceae bacterium | reverse complement strand
CGTCGTCGTCCTCCCGGCCTATAATGCCGCCCTCACACTCGAAAAAACCTATCGAGAGATACCTTTTGATTTGGTAGACGAGGTCATTCTTTGCGACGACCACAGCCGCGACAATACTGCCGAACTCGCCCGGTCGCTGGGCATCCAGCACGTGATCGTGCATGAAAAGAACACGGGCTACGGTGGAAACCAAAAATCGCTCTACAACAAAGCCCTCGAGATCGGCGCTGACATCGTCATCATGCTCCACCCCGACTACCAGTACACCCCGAAACTCATCCCGAGCATGGTCAACATCATCGGCGAAGAGCTTTACCCGGTGGTGCTTGGCTCCCGCATCCTGGGCATGGGCGCGCGCAAGGGTGGGATGCCGATGTACAAATACATCGCGAACCGATTCCTCACATTTGCGCAGAACACGCTGATTCACTACAAATTATCGGAATATCACACGGGCTATCGGGCGTTCAGCCGTGAGGTGTTGCAGGGTATCAACTACAACCACAACTCTGATGATTTTGTCTTCGACAATGAGATGCTTTCTCAGATCGTGTATGCGGGATTCGACATTGGAGAGGTCACTTGTCCCACCAAATACTTCGCCGAGGCATCGAGCATCAACTTCCGTCGGAGCATGAAATATGGCTTTGGTGTGTTGCGCGTGTCGTTCTGCCACTGGCTTCAGCGGATGGGGCTGTGGAAGTTTGCGATGTACAAGAAATAGTTTCAAGTTTCAAGTGGCAAGCTTGTCCTGTTCAGGATGCTTTGACCTTGCCACTTGAAACGATTTACTGCTTATTCTTCTCCTCCAAATCCTTCAGCACCACCCGCAAGGCCCCTGCTGAAAGCCCTATTTCTACCAAAGTAATGACCAACGAGGCTATCATCAGGAGCAGGCTGATAGCGAATAGGATTTTGGCCCATACCTGCAAGTTCTCGTAGATGAGGTACATGGTCACCACACATAGCAACATGCTGGAAACTCCACAAACTTGCATCCACCGGATGAGCATGAGCCGTCTACGGAGGCTTCTGATTTGCTTTAGAAGATCGTGTTTTTGTTTTTTTTCGTAGTCGGACACTAGCTTACGAATGAGGTTGGCAATAGCCAAAAACTTATTGGTGTACGCCAGGAGTAGCAGCGACACGGCAGGAAAAAGCAGGGCGGGGGTTTGAATGTTTAAATCCATAATTAGCAATGTGTTGCAAGTTACAAGTGCCAAGCCGTAACACCACTTGAAACTTGAAACTTTCCACTTGAGACTATTTCCAGTTCATACGACTGAGGGCTTCGCCCAATTTGTCAGCTTGCACCCGCTTGGCCACGATGCGCTTGTCTTTATCCAACAAGTAAATGACGGGTAGGTTGACTGCCGCGTATTGCATTTCCAAGGCTTCAATGCCTTTTGGGCTGGATAAGTCAAGCCATTGCCAGCCCTGCTGTCCCACAAATTTTTTCCAGTAGACATGCTGCTTGTCTGTATTCAAAGCTATGGCTTTAAGTCCCTTGGGCGTATAGTCGAGGTAGGTTTGGTAAATTTTGGGCATCAGCTCCTTGCAATGGTCGCAGAGTGGGCTGTAAAAAACGAGCATGGTGACTGGGGCTTCTACCTCATAAAGTGCGTGGTTTTTCCCCGTCTCGTCGGGCAATTCAAAATTGACGGCAAGGCTGCCCGTAAGGTTGGAACGATGCACGTCCGCTTTGTAGGCCAGGCGTTCGAGCGTAGCCAGATCCAGCCAAGGCGTGTCGCTTTTTCGTTGGTATTTATCCACCAGATGTACAAAAATCCGGTCGGCGCCGGGTGCTTCGTTTTGCTCAAAAAATTGGGTAAGCCGCACGACTGCGAATCGGTAAAACGCGCCATTTCGCGGCATTTGCGACAGCACTTCGTCTATGGCGCGTATCAGTGAATCGGGTTGTGGCACCACATGGCGGGCGAAAAAACCGTCGAAGAACGAATGCCAAAAGTTGTTGTACAGCAATCGCTCGTCGTTGAAATCCGCGTTGTCGAAATAGTGCGTCCGTTGCCAACGCGTGAAAGCGGGGTTGTTCTTCCCGTTGATCGTTGGCTTCAGTTTTTTAGGCGGGTCAGGAGGGCGCACCGAAAGCAGCATTCGGGCATAAAGCGTTGAGGGATACTTTTTTGTGAAGGCGATGGCAAGTGAATCGCCTGATTGGTAGAGGGCGGCGAGGTCTTTTTGTACGGGTTTTAGTGCTTCTTGGTCGTCTTTGGTGGCGCGGCCTACCATGTCAAGCATTTGTTCAGTGGCCGCGATTTTTTCCTCCAAATTTTTCCGCTCCGCCTCAAAAGCAAAATAGGCCGTGTTTTCGGCGGAATTTTCGGCCACCAAAGCATTCAGCTGCGACAAGTCGCCGCGTACCATGAACGAATCTGTAGCACTTGCCAGCACAAAATCAAACAGCCGCGATCTGCCTGTGCTCAGGAAATAAAGGCCTGGTTTCAAGCCTTCTTTTTGAAAAGAAAATTGCCCTGTGGCAGCGTCAACTTTAACAGAATCAACACGGTATGCTTGGCCACCGTAATAATAACCCAGCGTAATATGGGCGTTTTTCAGCCCCTCTATTTGAAAAGAAAGGCTGGCAGGCGTGCTTGTTTGCGCGTGGGCAGCCTGGGCGAAAGCAAACGCAAGCAGAACGAATAGGCCTTTGCTCATAGGGTGATGTTTCACTTTTTTTCTTCCTTCAAAAGCGTTTCGATATCCTTCATGAACCGGTCCACGTCCTCCGCATTGGTGCCGTCGCAAAAAGATCGGACGTGCCGGTTTTTATCCACGAGGATCAGTCGGCCCGAATGGTCGAACCCGCCAGGCGCCGAGGGGTCTTCCTTGGCAACGCTGAAATAATTGTCGGCAATGGCATAAATGGCGTCGTGGTCGCCAGTTACCAGGTGCCATTTTTTTGCTTCGATACCGAGTTTTTGGGCGTGGCGTTTTAGTGCGCCCACAGTGTCGTTGCGCGTGTCAATCGAGTGCGAGAGCAGGAGCAAACGATCGTCATCCTTGAATTTTTGATAAACGCGCAGTCCGTTTGCCTTCACTTTCGGGCAAATGGTGGGGCAATGGATAAAAAAGAAATCCACGACGTAAGATTTACCCGCAAAAGTGGTGTTGTTAACGATCTGACTGTCCTGGTCAACAAATTGGAAATCAGGGACTTGAGGGTATATTGTGTCACCTGCAGGAGTCACGTCACGCTCTCCGAGGATGGGGAGTTTGTGCGGCTGTTCGTTCAAAAAACAGCCCGTTGCGAGGGCGAAAAATGCGAGAAAAAAAAGTGGGGAAATGCGTTGGTGTAGCATGTTTTACGTAGTTTGTACCTCCTTCGCCAAAGGCTACGGCGGTTGAATAGGCAAAGGTAGTTTGCCCTGCCGTTGCTGCGGGAAGATAGAAGTGACACTTTTTAAAAAAGTGTCACTTCTGCGCCGAAGCTGGCTTCAACTTCCGCAACTCGCTTTGCAGTTCTTCCAGCATCTTCAGTTGCTGCTGCTGCACTTCAAAGAGGTGATGGTATTGTTCTTCAATCATCAGGTCAATTTTTTCGTGGAGGTGACGCACTTCTATTTCAGATTTTAGGTTGATCACATAGTCATTTTCGGCATTTTCGCGATCTTTCACGCCCTGGCGGTTTTGGCTCATCATGATGACGGGCGCTTGCAAAGCCGCTACGGAGGAGAGCACCAAATTGAGCAAGATGTAAGGGTAGGGGTCAAATGGATGGCTGACGAGCACGAAGGTGTTGAGCGCAATCCAGCCGAGCAAGATGGAAGAAAAGATGATAATAAAGGTCCAACTTCCACCAAACTCTGCCACCCGGTCTGCTATCCGCTCACCAAACGTGGGGCTTTTTTTCTCGTTTTCTTCTGAAACCCGTTGAGAGATAAGCGCTTCTTCATCAAAACTATCCTTTACAATCTTGTGGAGTTTGATGAGTTGTGCGTTTTCGGTCTCCATCAGATCGTGGAGGTAACGTGCGGATTTTTTTAACATGACTCAAAATTAATTTCGTCAAAGGTATTCTGGAGCTGGTACGAACTCCCAAAAAGTTTAAAACTTTCGGGAACTTGGATTCCCTAGAGCCGTAAAGTCAAGCAAAAATCCCATTACGGCGTACATTCGCCCTTTCAACCGCCGAAGCGTTCCGCGTAGGAGGTTCAACCGCCGAAGCGTTCCGCGTATGAGGTTCAACCACACCACTATACAATTTAAACACATAGGCACATAGTACACATAGTTTTTTTCGTTTTGTTTTTCATAAAATATTCAAAATCAATTTTTTATGAAAAATAGGACCCCTCAGTATAATGAGTATTTTCAAGCGTTTTTTATGCCTAAAAAAGGAAAAACTATGTGTCCTATGTGTTTAACAAAACAAAAAGACAAAAAAATGGAAATTGAACCACAAAACGACAATATAAAACGCTGGCGGATGATGCTCGGCGGCGATGATGCGGATGGGACAGGCGTTGG
>JANMME010000729.1:0-5793 GCA_031373015.1 Saprospiraceae bacterium | reverse complement strand
CCCCATTCGTTGGTTTCGTGCAGCAAGTGACTAAGCAGGGCTGTTTCTTTGGCTTTTTCTGGCGAGCCATGCGCGGGGTATTGCATATCGAACAATTCCTGCGGGAAGCCGCCAAAATCGTGGATGGTCTCTTGCTTTTCACTCACATTCACAAAACTGCCCCGGGTGAGCCAGTGGGCAGACACGACCAAAATAGCGGAGGGCTTTTTGCCTTCCTTTTTGAATTCTGCGCCGAGTTTTTTAAGACTCCGCGTGAAGGCGTTGTCTTCCAGCGCGTTCATGGGGCTGCCGTGGCCGACGAAAAGGGCGGGTAATTTTTCAGTGCTGGGAGCTTGTCCCAAAATTTTAGGGAAATCCTGAAGTTTCATGTTGCAGGTGGCTAATGGCAACATCGCCAAGGTTTTGAGAAAATCTTTCCGGTTCATTTTCTGAAAATCAATTTTGATGTTTCAAAGATAGATGTTGAGACAATTAATGCTTGAAAGAGTTTTCACTTTCAATTGGTATCTGTTTGCCACGCAACTAAATGTGACATGATTTGAAACACAAAAGGCACAAAAGGCACAAAAGTAGCACGATTCAGCCTTTTGTGTCCTTTTGTGCCTTTTGTGTTTCAAATCATGACACATTTAGTTGTGTGGTAAATAGATACTCCAAATGTTAAAATTTCACCATCTACGACATTTGTCGTAAAAAAAATTGCACTTACGACAATTGTCGTACACCTTTGCCGTTATAAACCTGAATAGAATCCAATGTCCAACGTCCAATGTCCAATGTCTATGATGTCCTACCAACCCTCCGAAGCAGAACTCGAAATCCTCCAGGTCCTCTGGGAGATAGAACCAGCCACCGTTCGAAGCATCCATGAGCGCATTGCAGCTGCCGGGAAAGACGTGGGTTACACCACGGTGCTCAAACAGATCCAGCGGCTCACTGAAAAAGGCGCACTCGAAAAAGAGGTCGTGGAAGGTTCCCACCTTTACCGGGCCCTCGTCAAAGAAACAGATGTAAAACAACAACTGGCTGGCAAAGTGATGCGTACCGCCTTTGGTGGTTCAGCCCTCCAAATGGTGATGCATGCCCTCGGCAATGAAAAAGCCGACCCCAAAGAATTGGAGGAACTCAAAAACTGGCTTGACCAACAACTTTCTGGAAAATGAACCCACTTGCTTCTTTTGCCCCGCTTGCCCAGGCTTTTGGCCTAACTGTAGCCCATTCGCTCTGGCAAATCACGCTCATTTGGTTGGTTTTCAAGATGTTAGAATGGAAGCTGAACCTTCGGCATCAAGTCGTGTACCTGCTCTCGCTGGCTGCTATGCTCGCTTCCATCCTTTGGGCAATCTCCACTTTTATGGTAGAATGGGAGCGACCCAAGCCGGTAGAAACGGCTTTTTCACCCATCCAAAGTCTTGATATTCAAGCACAACTGGCTTTTATATCCATTGAAACAGCACCCAGTTCAAGCCTTTGGCAAACTGCGCAAATTTGGCTCGAAACATATTCCGCCCAAATCGGATGGGGCTGGCTGGTCTGCGCCGGGTTGCTTTGGCTGCGACTCCTTGGCGGCTGGTGGTTGGCACAAAGGCTGCGGAAACGTGGTGTGTTGACGGTATCAACGGCATTCCAAACGCTTTGCAATGACTGGGCTAAACACCTGAAAATAAACACAAAAATACAACTCCTTGAATCGCCGCACATTTCCGAGCCGCTCACCCTGGGCTTTTGGAAACCCGTGGTGCTTTTCCCTGTGGGCATGTTGTTGAAACTTTCACCCGCACAGGTAGAAGCCTTGCTCTTGCACGAACTGGCGCATATCCGCCGCCATGATTACCTCGTGAACCTCTTTCAACTGGTCCTGGAAGTTTGCTTCTTCTACCATCCTTTGTTTTGGCTGCTCTCCCGGGAAGCGCGCTCCCGCCGCGAGTTTTGCTGCGACAAACTGGTATTGAAGTACAGCACCGACCCGATTTTGTACGCAAAAACCCTGACTGACCTTCAACTCTCAACTCTTCAACCTTCAACAACATTCGTTATGAACGCTACTGGAAAAAGCCGTTTCACCGAACGCATTCTGTATATAGTAGGCCTGTCGCCCAAGCGCAGTGCCCGGCCTAATTGGTTAATTGTCATGATGTTACCGACACTTGTTGTATTGTGTTCGTGGTGGCCTTCGATCTCGCAGTCCACAACTACGCAGGGAGTAAATTTAGAGACTTCTACTATTTCAGACAGCATACCTCCCCGCAAATCGCCCGATCCCACGGCCATTGCGATGCCGAAAAACAATGCCCAACCCGCTCCCAAAAAAGACCTCGCCAATGTAGCGGATGATTTGGGTAAAAAAGTCGAGGCGGAAAGAATCAGTATCAATCTCGAACCCTCCACACCCGAAAATGTGGCGATGGAAGTCGTGAAAATGAATGTCTTGTACATTGGCGTAGACAATCCGCTTCGGGTTGCTGCTGCGGGTATTCCGGCCAATGAACTCCGTGTCCAGCTCATTGGAAAAGGTTCTATTGAAGGCGGCAATAGTAACTATGTCGTACGCGTAGTGGAGCCAGGTGAGGTGAAACTGCGTGTATCACGCCAAGTGGGCAATGATCTCAAGTTTGTAGTTGACCAAAAATACCGTGTGAAGCGCATTCCTGACCCTATGCCGAAGTTGGATGGGCAATATTCTAGCCGCGTTGTGGTGGCAGATTTAATGTATCAAACAAAGGGGATCAGTCCAATTCTGGAAAATCTTGACTTCGAAGTATCTTGCGAAATAGTGGGATTTGAGGCCACCTATTTGCCCTTAAAAGAAGACCCGATTACGAAGGTTAACAAAGGAGGAGAATGGAATAGTGATGTGTTGGAATGGATAAAAAAAGCCAAACCCGGTGATGCTTACTTCTTTGACGATATCCAAGTTAAATGCCCTGGCGATACAGAACCGCGCAATGTGGGGGGACTGGCTTTCAAGATTAAGTAAGCAGCAGAGTAAGAATTCCAGCCCTCGGAGTTGGTCAAAAGTAGGAGAGGGATGCCTTTTGGCTTGATGGGCGAAATTCAATTTGTCGCAATCCCGAAACTTCCCGAAAGTTCTAAACTTTCGGGAAGTTAAATTTCGCGAAGGCAAAACATGATTTGGTGAAAAAATTAGGCATTCTAAACTTTTGACCCAAACCCATTTTTCACTTGCCACTTGTTACTTGCTACTCTCACCTTTCTTCTCTTTCCCCACCCCAAAATCCACCATAACAGAAAGGCTACTGTTTAGGCGGTTAAAGTTCCATAGGCTTGTACTGGGGAAAATGGAAGAAATGCTCAGGTTGATCTTCACGGGTTTGAGCCTTATCCCAGCCTGGATACCGAGTTCGGGCAAAAATATGGGCGAGCTTTTTTCAATGTTTTGAATGTACTGAATATCTGGTGACTCTATGGAATAAGAAATCTCTCCACGCCTGTAAACAAGGCGGGAAAGCCGCAGGGCTAGCCCTGCCTGAAAATGGTTGGTTCTATAGCTAAGGCCTGGCTGCAAAAACCAACGTTGAATTTCAAATGCTGCAGCGCGATCCAATCCGTAATAGCTGAATAAATTTCCGGAGCCAAAACCAGCAAACAAGCTTGCAGCGCCTTTGGGCATTTTTTCGTAGGCCCCCACAGCCGCCTCCCACAAGTAGAAATCGGTGCCATTTTCCAATCGCTTTCGCACACTTTTTTCTCGTGCGCCAAAGTAATTGGCCATTACCGCCAAATGCTGCATTGGACTGTAAACACCTTGCAGCTCCAGAGCCTGAAAAGCGATTCCCTGAGCCCAGCCAATGCCCAGCGAAGCGTCCCCTTTTTGAGCGATGCAAGGGATATTCAATGAATTGACGGCGTAGTTGTAAGTCTGGCTTTTAGCGCCAAAAGAAAGTGATAAGGCAAGTGGGAATAGGATTAAGATTTTTTTCATAAAATCTTGATTTAGTGTACAATTTATCATTCTTCAATAACGGAGTTCCTGCTTCGTTTTTTGAACAACTCTTGCAATTCCAAAGAAATGCCTACGCCAATGTTCGAGCCGTCAAAGCCATATTCTGAAGCGGCCCTTGAGGCTGCTATGACAAGGCTGGCGGAAATCGTGACGGGCTTGAAATGAACGCCGACGTTGCCGCCCAACTCTGGAAACCAGAAAGGCGACCCTTTTTCTAATCGTTGGATTATTTCGATATCCGCAGGCTCGATACGGTAATCTATATCGCCCGATGGGAAATGAAGCTGTACCACGCGTAGCCCCATTCCAAGCCGAAACCAATCATTTTTAAAGGTAAAAGTTGGCTGCACAAAAAAGCGCTGAAGCCTGAGCGCTGCAATCCTTTCAATGCCATAGTCGTTGCGCATCTGCCCTTGCCCCCAACCAACGTAAAGGGCCGCAGTGCCAAAGGCAAGGGGTCTATACGCACCCACAGCACCCTCCACAAGGTAGCCTTTAGCGGTTTGGACGTATGACGGGCTGCTAAAGAAATTGACCTCTGTAAAACTGCTACTGGTGTGGAAATAGTTGAGCATCACCGTGCCATGCTTGATAGGGCTGTACGATGCGTGAAAATCGCCGTTGAGGGCTACCGGGCTGCCGCTGACCGCAGCGGTCACCTGGCCGTCGCCTTTTTGCCCCACAAAAGGAGTCTGAATAAAATTGGGGGAGTAGTGGTACTGGACACACCCGACAGAAAAAAGGAGAAAACCTGCAATAAGTAAGGAGATAGGGCGCATATTAGGCAGCATTCTTTGTCATTAAATAAATCCGCCCGAAAGCACATCAAGTCAATGGCTTCCGGGCGGAGCAGTGGTGCTGTGTTTGTGTTTACTGTTTAAAAGGGTCAGAGAACTTCTTGTCAGACAACAATTCATTGTCTGTCAGCGTATTCAAAAATGCAATCAGGTCAGTTTTGTCTTCTAAGGAAAAATTCATGCGTTTGGGCTGGTTGCCGTTTTTCAAATCAGCATGAAGGAACGGGTGGTTCTGGATGCCCGTGCTATAAAAATCGAGCAGCTCGTTCAGGTTGGCAAAACGGCCATCGTGCATATAGGGTGCTGTGAGGGCGATATTGCGCAGGGTGGGTACTTTGAATGACCCTTTTTGCTCGTTCACGCCACTGATGCCGCCCACGCCGAGGTCGGTAGGGTTGGCCTCCAAGCCATTGTTGGCAAACTGCAATACCGGGCGGCCTTGGTTGCCGCTATGGCAGGAAGCGCAATTTGAGTTGTAAAGCTTCTTGCCCCGGTTTTCAGCCGCAGTGAAGTTGCCAAAGTCGTTGTTGTAGACCATGTTGCCAAAATTGCCGGAAAAGCTTGGGGCGCTTTGGTTGGCTTCCGCATCGAATTTGCTTTGGAACGACCCCATGGCGTTCACGAAGTTGGCAACTGCTTCCAATACGAGGTCTTCCGTGACCACAGTGCTGCCAAAGGCTTTTTTGAATAGTGGCGCATAGTAAGGCTGAGATTCCACCGTGGCGGCAATTTCATGCATCGTCATGTCCATTTCTTTTTCGTTGGTCATGGAGCCACGGCTTTGGTCGGCAGCCGTTTCGGCGCGGTTGTCCCAGAAAAAACGGATAGCATTGGAGCCATTTAGATCGGTGCCGTAGTAGGCAGAGAAGTTGGCCACCGAGCCCAGTGCGATGGAGTTTCTGGCGGTAGAACGGTCGTACACGCCATCGCTGAAAACCTTGTCGTCAGAGAAAGCGAGCGTTTGCCTGTGGCAACTGGCGCAAGCAACGGAGCCGTCTTTGGAGAGTTTTTTGTCGTAAAAAATTACCCGGC
>JANMME010000722.1:0-1538 GCA_031373015.1 Saprospiraceae bacterium | reverse complement strand
TTCCACTTGAATCACGCCGTCCAGCACCTCAGTATGCAGGTTGCGTGGCACAAACCCTGCCCCAATGCCTTGGATAGGGTGCGGGCCGGGCTGACCACCCGAAATAACAGGGCTGAGCGTAGGTTCTACTGCAAAGACTTGGAGCTTCGGGAAATGCTGTTTCAGCACCTCGCCTACTGCTGTAATGTGGCCACCTGTGCCAACACCGGTGATCAATACGTCCAGGCCATCGGGAAAATCTGCCAGTATTTCTTTCACCGTGGTCTCCTTGTGAATGGCGATGTTGGCTTCGTTTTCAAACTGCTGTGGCATCCAGGCACCGGGGATTTGTTCCAGCAGTTCCTGTGCCCGTGCAATCGCCCCTTTCATGCCTTTTTCGCGGGGAGTGAGGTCGAATTGTGCCCCATACGCCGCCATCAAACGCCGTCGTTCCACGCTCATGCTTTCGGGCATGACCAGTACGAGGGGGTAGCCTTTTACGGCGGCTACCATAGCCAGTCCGATGCCTGTGTTGCCGCTCGTAGGTTCCACAATGACGCTTCCAGGGCGCAATTCGCCTTTGCGTTCGGCATCTTCGATCATGGAGAGTGCAATGCGGTCTTTGATGCTGCCACCTGGGTTGGCACGTTCGAGTTTTATCCAGACTTCGTGGCTGCCGCCAAAAAGGCGGTTGATGCGCACATGGGGGGTATTGCCGATGGTTTCGAGAATGTTGTTCGCTTTCATGAATGTGAGAGTAGTGAGATGCCCGCCTTCGCCCCCGCCTGCCAGGACTTGGCGGGCAGGAAGGCGCCGGCGGGCAAAAGTGAGAGAACGTGAGAGTGTTAGAAATAAAAGCACCCTTTCCTGCGCAATGCGGGAAAGGGTGCTTTGTTTCGAGCGAAAATATGGTTGTTATAAAACCTTCATTCACCCAAAAGTGGCTAGTGCCCCTTTCCGTTCAGTGGGACAACAGCAACAACAAGTATGGGCGAATAAGTGTGTCATAATTTCTTGATGGGGGCAAACATACATGGTATTGAAAACAATTTCCAAGCCAAATTTGAAAATCCTGTTGGGTTGAAATTCATTTCGCCTTTAAAAACGCAAAAAATACGGTTTTTTATGCTGAAAACCTAAACACTCTTACCGCTACAAGGTTTAACTTTCAAATTTATCCTTATGAAATTTAACATCCCAAATACCCCCCCAAAGCGCGTCGTAATAGTCGGTGGTGGCTTTGGAGGGCTTACTTTGGCCCGTCGTTTGGCCAAGTCGAAGGACTTTCAGGTCGTGCTGGTAGACAAGAACAATTACCACCAATTTCAACCCTTGTTTTATCAGGTGGCCATGGCCGGGCTCGAACCTTCGAGCATCGTTTTCCCTTTTAGAAAGGTATTCCAAAACAATAAAAATGTGTTCGTTAGGCTGGCCAAAGTATTGACCGTCAGGCCTGTAGAGCAAGAAATTGAAACCGATATCGGTCCATTGCGCTACGACCATCTCGTGCTCGCCATGGGCGCCGACACCAATTGGTTTGGCAACGAACGGATCCGCGC
>JANMME010000710.1:0-9162 GCA_031373015.1 Saprospiraceae bacterium | reverse complement strand
CTTGGAACGGTTGGAATCGTTCAACAAATCGGGTTTTTGATCTATCAACTCGCCTACAGACTTGCGGGCATGCTTTAAGCGAAAGTCTTCGTTGTCAATCAATTGGAGAAAAAAGTCCTCGATTTCGCCCGCCTTATGGTTATCGGGCATAATCCAGATGCCGACTTTTGGAAGGTCTGGGTTCGTGCTTTCTATGATCGTGCCTTCAGGATTGGGGGTGGCAGGCAGGTCTACGTAGCCAGCCTTCTGTAAGACGTCAGAGACAGACTGCCAAGTGGATCTTGCAGATTTATCGGCATCAAGGACGATGCCAAGCGTAAGCAAATCTGATGATTGGAGCGTGTCTGCAAGTACGATGAGCAGCTCTTCTTTGCCTAAAGGCTGGTTGCGTTTGCTCTTAATAGCAAAATTTTCTTCAAAGTCTTTTCGGTTTGAATAACCCACAGGCAGTTTAACCAAACCATTCTTTAGGCAGACTTGTAATACTATATGCAAATCACTGCCCTCAGTAAGTATACGTTGGTTCATCGAGTCTCAAGATTGAATTCCAAAGATCTGTCCAATTGCTCCATTTCATAATCCACCGCCATGATATTTCCATCTTTTTTGCTTCGCTGGAGGCGTATATAGTTGCCCATGCCATCATACTCAGATTTATTGGCGATGTCAGAAAACGCTTCTACACAGTCGGAACTGTGGGTAGTGGCAAACACTTGGACATTCAAGTCCTTGGCTTTTTGGAATACGATTTCCCAAAGCATGTGCTGCACAGAGTGGTGTAGGCCAAGGTCAATTTCGTCAATCAAGAGCATGTCATTTTCTGCACTAACAAGGCCTAAGGCGATTGTCAATAAGCGATTCATACCTTCGCCAAAGTTTTTGAGTGGGATAGGTTTGGGAGTATTCGAAAGGCGGATTTTGGCAGAACCATCAGCTTCATTGATACTTACACCGACTATATTTGGTTCAATTATGCGGAGAATTTTTATTACTTTATCTACTTTATCAGTGAGGTCGATGTCTCTCCATAAATACGAGTTCATAAGTAAGAAGGTTACCGGAATGAATAATGGCCTCCCGTTTTCTCGTTGACTTACGATGATTTTAGGACTGGTATTGATGGCAAAGTCAAAGCTTCCAAAAGGGCTTTTAAATGATAAGGTAACGTAGGCTCCATTCCTACGGTATGATAGTTCGTTTTCATTGATTTTGATGGTTTTATCAATATTTCTTTCGTGAAAAAGTGATTTGTATGCTACTTCGGGGCTTTCCTCAGAATCACCTCTATCAATAACGTTCAGACTTAGCTTGTTGCTTCTAGAAGACATCTCTTGATTTCCACACAACCTCAACGCCTCCAACAGCGTAGTCTTCCCCGCATTATTCTTCCCAGTGATCAAATTCACCTGCCCCACCTTGGGAATGTCCAATTCCTTGAACAGCCTGAAATTCTCGATATGGATATGGTCTAACATCGTATTGCTCAATTTTTGACAAAAGTAGGGCATTTTTGAAATAGCAAACTCCACAGCCTCTTTTTCCATCCTTTTTCGCACCTTTGCGGCTCTTTTTTAGAAAAATACGGTGAACCCGCCTTCGTGTATCGTTCATTGTGAATTGTTCATAACTCATTGTTGACCTATAATGCAAGAAGATTTGTTCAAGCGCATCGTGTCGCACAGCAAGGAATACGGATTTATCTACCCCTCGTCAGAAGTGTACGACGGACTGAACGGTGTCTACGATTACGGCCCGATGGGCGTGGAACTCAAAAACAACATCAAAACATACTGGTGGCAAGCCATGGTGCAGATGCACGAGAATATTACGGGCCTCGACTCGGCCATTTTTATGCACCCACTCATTTGGAAAGCCAGTGGGCACGTGGATGCATTCAATGATCCGCTTGTAGACAACAAAGACTCGAAAAAAAGATTCCGCGCCGATGTGCTGATCGAAGGCGAGATTGATAAAATGAATGGCAAGGCTGATAAAGAAGTGGAAAAAGCGGCCAAGCGTTTCGGTGAAACCTTTGACGAAAAGATGTTCCGCGAAACGAATCCGCGCGTGCTAGAATACACACAAAAAGCCGAAGCGGTGGAAAAACGTCTCGCCAATGCCTTAAAAAACAACGATATGGCCGATTTGAAGGCCATCATTGACGAGCTCGAAATCGCAGACCCCGACAGCGGCTCACGCAACTGGACCGAAGTGCGCCAGTTCAACCTGATGTTCTCGACCCAAATGTCGAACGTCGCCTCCAGCAAGCCTACGACGACCGAGGGCGAAGGTGACAAACTCTACCTCCGTCCGGAAACGGCACAGGGGATTTTCGTCAATTTCCTGAACGTACAAAAAACCACCCGCCAGAAAATTCCTTTTGGAATTGCCCAAATCGGCAAAGCCTTCCGCAACGAAATCGTGGCACGGCAGTTCATTTTCCGGATGCGCGAATTCGAGCAAATGGAGATGCAGTTCTTCGTGCGCCCCGGCACCGAAATGGAGTGGTACAATACCTGGAAAGCACGCCGCATGGCTTGGCACCAAGCCGTTACCCCGGCGGCAAAACTGAAATTCAAAGACCACGACAACCTCGCCCACTACGCCAACGCAGCGGTGGACATCCAGTTCGAGTTCCCCTTTGGATTTAAGGAATTAGAGGGTATACACTCGCGCACCGATTTTGACCTGCGCAGCCACTCCGAATTGTCGGGCAAAAAGTTACATTTCTTTGATCCTGAACTCAATGAGCACTACACGCCTTATGTAGTAGAAACTTCCGTCGGCTGCGACCGGATGTTCCTTGCCGTGCTTTCGAATGCGCTGGTAGAAGAGACCGTGCCCGATGCCCAGGGCGAGGACAGCACCCGTACAGTGCTCCGGATTGCGCCTGCGCTAGCCCCTGTGAAATGTGCTGTGTTGCCGCTTTTGAAAAACAAAGACGAACTCGTGGGCAAAGCACGCGAAGTGTACGACAAGTTGAAGTTCCACTTCCTTTGCCAGTATGACGAAAAGGATGCCGTTGGTCGCCGCTACCGCCGCCAGGATGCCATCGGCACGCCCTACTGTGTTACGATTGACTTTGAGACCCTCGAAAACGAAACGGTGACCATCCGCGAGCGCGATTCGATGCAACAGCAGCGTGTGCACATCAGCGAGGTAGCTGGGATTGTGAGCGAGCGGACGGATATGCGGAAACTGTTGGAGCGAATTGCATGAAAAATTACGCTGCGGGCAGGCTCAAAGCACATTCGCAATCTGCTCTTTTATCTTTTCCAGTTCGTCCTTCATCTGCACCACGATGCGCTGAATATCAGCATCGTAGGCTTTAGCACCGAGTGTATTTATTTCACGACCAATTTCCTGTGAGATAAAATTGAGCGTACGGCCCAGCGATTCCTGTTTGCCGTCCAGTTGCTCCAGGAAATATTTACAGTGTTGCTCCAGACGCTGCTTTTCTTCCGACATGTCCATTTTTTCCAGGTAAAAAAGGATTTCCTGTTCAAAACGGTTAGCGTCAAGGTTTTCCTTGCCGATACCCTCTTCCATGTTGTTGCGGATGCGGTCGCGCATGCGTGTGAAACGCTCTTGTTCATAGGGCGTGACCTCTGTCAGCAGCAGCATAATATTGGTGAGACGCAGGCGTAGGTCTGCTTCCAGCACCTTCCCTTCTTGGCGGCGAAAAGTCTTTAGGTGGTCAAGTGCCCGGCCGATGACTTCACACATGGTGAGCCACTCGTCTTCGTCCATTTCGCCAGAGGGTGATTGTACCACGTTGGGTATTCTGAGCAGCGCCGTCAGCATTTCACCACTGGGGATGTTCAGTTCATGCGTCAGGCGCGAGAGTTCGCGGTGGTAGCCACGAAAAAGTGCTTCGTTGAGCGACACATTGGCGGCCCCGTCTGCATTTTGCACTTCCAGCAGGAGGTCAATTTTTCCACGTTCGGCATGGTCTGCCACGATTTTGCGGAGTTCTATCTCTTTTTCTTTGTAGTCGCCGGGAAGGCGGAGTTTAACGTCAGTCACTTTAGCATTGAGCGCGCGCACTTCGGCAATCAGTGTTTTCTCGCCGAAACTGCCGTTGGCACGCCCGTAACCTGTCATCGAAAGCAACATATCAAGTTGATAATGAATAATGAAGGGAAAAAATGAAACATTTAGACTGCAACAATACTTTGTTGTCAGAATAAAAGGAATTGAGGGAGAGGCCGCAAATGTAGTCAAAACACTTTGGCTATAAGGTCAAGAGAAAATTTTTGCCAATTTTGTTTGCAAATCGCTGAAAATGAGCGAGGTTGCGCCCTGAAACAAGGAAACAGGTTAACTGAACAAAACGAAAGACAAAGGCTCGACTTATTGAAGCCAACTATCCCTGAATTTTTTAGCCGAAAGTTTGCACGGGCAAGATATTGTGCGAACTTTGCACCTCGATTTTTCAGAAAACCCTGTTTTCGTTTATAATTCATTCTAAATCAACGAGATAAAACATGAGAAAGGCTGACCTTGTTAATGCAATTTCCGAAAAGACCGGCGTTGCGAAAGTAGATGTCTTGGTAACGCTTGAAGAACTTTTCAAGGAAATCAAATCTACCATGACAAAAGGCGAAAACGTATACATCCGCAGTTTTGGCTCCTTTGTCATCAAGCGTCGCGCCAAGAAAATTGGCCGCAACATCAAAAAAGGCAAGGCCATTGAGATCCCGGAACATTACATTCCGTCATTCAAGCCTGCTAAAATATTCACAGATGAGGTGAAGAGCCATGTGAACTCGTTGCCGGATGACTCTCTCTGAAAAATGATTGTTACCCTTGATATCTATTCAGGTACAAAGAAATAGCCAGGTGCAGCTTTTTGGCCGAGGATTAACTTTTGACTTTAATAATCTAAGGATCGGCAGCATCCGGCTTCCGTGACACAATTGTCGCGGAAGCCGAACGCTTGTTAGCAAACCCAATAAATGAATAAAGCGCAGATATTGACTGTTTTTGTCGCAATAGTGTTGTTTTCAGGCCTATACTTTGGGTTTGACACCAAACCAGACAAGCAAAAAGCTACCGAGCGCTCTCGTTCATTGCAAGGTGAAAGTACTAGTTTTGAAAATTTGCTTGAAGATGCCACAAGCCATTTGAGCCCAACGCAAGCGGCAGAAGCGGCGGATATTGAAAAGCAAATACGAGCAGCCACGGAAGATGAGCAACGCATCAAACTGCTCAAAAGCCTTTCCGGCCTTTGGTACGATTTTGGCCAACTGCCCATTGCTGGTGGATTTGCCGAACAAGTAGCGGAACTGGAAAATGCTGATTCATCCTGGTCAGTAGCAGGCGGAACTTTTTTCTCGGGTCTTTTGGCTGCAAAAGACCCTAAGCTCCGCCAATATTGTGCCAGTCATGCCGTCAAAGCGTTTGAAAGTGCGGTATCATTGGCACCGGAGAAAGTAGAACACCGGGTGAACCTTGCTTTGGTGTGGGCTGAATCCCCTCCACCAGACAACCCGATGCAAGCCGTGCTGATGCTCCGCGATCTGGAAAGTAAACATCCGGAGAATCCATCTGTTTACAATGCGTTGGGGCGTTTGGCCATCAAGACGGGACAATGGCAGCGCGCTACCGAGCGATTGGAAAAAGCCTGGTCGCTCGACAAAAAGAACCCCAATACCCCCTGCCTTTTGGCACAAGCTTATGAAGGGGCGGGCAACATAGCAAAATCAACCGAGTACGCTGCCCTTTGCAAAGGGCAGTGACTCACAACTCATAACCTGCCACGCTCAAGCGTGGCCCATAAATTTTCAGAGCAGTATGCCTTGCGGAAAAAAACGTAAACGACACAAAATTGCTACCCACAAGCGTAAAAAACGCTTGCGCAAAAACCGTCATAAGAAGAAGCGTTAAGTAACTGAACCACAGGTACTTGGTCAAATTACAGCCAAGCACCGAAGGGGTCAGCGACATCGACGCGGACGTCGAAAAATAGCGAAACTTTCCGAGGGCTGTTGCCTTTGGAAAGTTTTTCGCTGTATGCCGCATTTTGGACACTACCCAGTCCACCCTTTTGATTGGCGCCTATCCCCAAGCAGTTCTTTGGCAAGCATTTCATACCTACGACCCTAAGGACAACCGCTGCATTTTTGAGTTTCCCAGACAAAAATGAACCAGCCCTCCTTGCCAACCTGACTGTCGAACCGACGCAACGCGACCGAGCCCATCCAGTCGCACCTTGCCTTGCCAATCAGCCGCATTTCCCGACGGCCATTTCCTGCCGCCTGCGCCACCCCGGTGCTTGGTGAGGGGACTTTTGATGCCTGTGCAAAACCATAATTCATCCTCGTGGATAAAGAACTAATCATCAACGCGACCGAAACGGGCGTTGAGCTCGCACTCATCGAGAACGGCAAATTGGCCGAACTCCACCACCAGAAAACCAACAACAACTTCACCGTAGGCGATATTTTCATCGGCAAAATCCGAAAGATGATGCCTGGACTGAACGCAGCTTTTGTGGACATTGGTCACCGAAAGGACGCTTTCCTACATTATACGGATTTAGGCCCAAAACTTCGCTCGCTTACAAAATGGTCTAACGGGGTCGCTAATGGCAGCATCAATACCTCCAAACTCGACAATTTCAAGTACGAAGAGGATATCGTGAAAACGGGTAAGGTGGATCAAGTGCTCAACAAGCGCTTTCCCATTTTGGTGCAAATTTTGAAAGAACCCATCTCGACCAAAGGGCCTCGCCTTTCTTGCGAATTGACCTTGCCGGGGCGATACATGGTCATCTCTCCTTTCTCCGATACCGTTTCTGTATCAAAAAAAATTGCCCACCCTGAAGAGCGAAAACGCCTCCACGCCCTGGCCGAAAGCATCCGTCCCAAGAACTTCAGCCTCATCATCCGCACCGCTGCCGAAGGCCGCAAAGTGCAGGAGCTTCATGAAGAACTCATGCAATTGCTCGGCAAATGGGACGAGATTTTCAAACAGTTGAAAACCGAGGCGCCACCTGCCAAACTCCTGAGTGAGCTGGACAAAACCGGCAGCGTGCTCCGTGACCTTTTGACGGACAATTTTAGCCGCGTAGTGGTGAATGACAAGGATTTGTACGCCGACATTCGGGCCAATTTGCAGAGCATCAGCCCGGATCAAGTGAACATCGTGCAATTGCACAACAATACGAAGCCAATATTTGATGCTTATGGTGTGACACGACAGGTAAAGGCCGCCTTTGGGAAAACCGCCACGATGAGTTCGGGGGCTTACCTGATTATAGAAAAGACAGAGGCAATGCACGTGGTTGATGTGAACAGCGGCCACAAAATCGTGAGCCACGACGTGGACCAAACCATTTTTGGGGTAAACCTGGAAGCTGCGGAGGAGATTTCACGACAAATCCGCCTGCGCGACATCGGCGGGCTGATCGTGATTGATTTTATTGACATGAAAAACCTCGAGCACCGAAAGCAATTGAGCAAGGCAATGGAGGATTTCATGCGAAAAGACCGCTCTCAGCACACGATTCTGCCCCTTTCCAAATTCGGGCTCATGCAGATCACCCGCGAGCGCGCCCGCCCCGAGGTGATGGTGAACACCGCCGAAATGTGCCCCACCTGCAACGGTACCGGACAGGTGAATGCCACCATCCTGATGACCGACGACATCGAGCGCGATCTGGAGTTTATCATGCAGTCGAGGCCCAAATCGCCGCTACAACTGCGCGTTCACCCATTTTTGGAGGCCTTCCTCAAAAAAGGTTTCCCCAGCCGGCAAATGCGCTGGTTTATGCGCTACAACAAGTGGGTTCGCGTGGCAGCGCACACAGACTTCCACCTCACGGAGTACCGCTTTTTTGACGGAAATGATGATGAGATTCGATTGAATTAAGGATATCTTGCGATTTCAGACAAAGTACAAATTGGCCCGCTCCGAGGAATCGGGGCGGGCCAATTTTGTTTGAATCCAAGCATTACACGTCCTATTGTTAGCGTACTTTTACACTTCAAAAAAGGGGCAAATGGATCAAAAACCTCCCTGTCATTGATCTGGCAGTACGTTGCGTGAATTTCGCATTTTCGCATATCTAAACACCCCCAAAATAAACAAAACTCAAAACAATGAAATCACATTTTTCAATCACCATTACTTGTCTGCTCTTTGCAGCAAATGTCCATGCCCAATGTTGGCAACAGGTGGCAGCAGGAGGTTTTCATACCCTAGCCATAAAAAGTAATGGCACGCTCTGGGCTTGGGGGTCTAATTTTCATGGACAACTCGGCAATGAAACAAATTCAGACAAAAACGCCCCGGCGAAAATAGGCACGGCCAAAAATTGGAAACAAGCGGACGGGGGAGATAGACATACTACAGCGATAAAAAGTGATGGCACCCTCTGGGCTTGGGGCTGGAATGTTCATGGTCAACTCGGCAATGGAGCAAATACAGACAAAAACACCCCGGTAAAAATAGGCACTGACAACAACTGGAAACAGGTATCCGCAGGATATGGCCATACGGTAGCGATAAAAAGCAATGGCACCCTTTGGGCTTGGGGCTGGAATAGCGACGGACAACTCGGCGACGGAACTAATACAGACAAAAACGCCCCGGTACAATTAGGCAATGCCAACAATTGGAAGCAAGTGGCGGCGGGAGGTTTTCATACGCTGGCAATAAAAAACGATGGCACCCTCTGGGCTTGGGGGCGGAATCTACTTGGACAACTCGGTGATGGAACGTATATAGACAAAAACGCACCGATACAAATAGGCACTGCCGACAATTGGCAACAGGTGTCAGCGGGAGAAAGTTATTCTGAAGCGATAAAAAGCGATGGCACGCTGTGGGCTTGGGGCTGGAATAGCTTTGGGCAACTTGGCGATGGAACCAATACAGACAAAATCGTTCCAGTAAAAATAGGCAGTGCCAACAATTGGCAACAAGTGGCGGCGGGAGTTAAACATACCGCAGCGATAAAAAGCGATGGCACCCTCTGGGCTTGGGGCTGGAATAACGTCGGACAACTTGGCAATGGTACAAACACAGACAAAAACGCCCCAGTGCAAATAGGCAGTGCCAACAATTCGCAACAAGTAGCCGCAGGAATTCAACATACCATAGCGATAAAAAACGATGGTACGTTCTGGGTTTGGGGAAGGAATAACTTGGGGCAAC
>JANMME010000691.1:0-4394 GCA_031373015.1 Saprospiraceae bacterium | reverse complement strand
AAAAACGAATTAAGATTTCTAGCCGCGAAAAAGCACAAATTTTACGAATAAAATCATCAAAAATTAATTCGTGAAATTCGTGCTTTTTCGCGGCTAAATCTTTTCCAAAATAACCTGAGCAATCGCGTGGTCGGTTGTGTGCGACATCGAAAGATGAACGCGGTTTGCGCCAATATTTTCTAAAATCCTTTTTGTTCCCGGTATGCTTAAACCCACGCAGGTTGTCGAAAACAAATTTCTCCATTTCCAGGTCAGCAATATCTGCTGACGTATCTCCTGCAAAAAGGTAATTGGGTGTCCACTTCAATTGTTTGGGAAGACCCGAATACTTACTGGATTCTTTATCAGCGTGTTCGATAATCAGGCCGCGGTAGCCGAGTGTAAAGGGTTCCGGCAATTGTCTTTTTTCGTTTGAATCAAAACCGGAGTGTGATGACAATTGACTGAGGATTTCTTCAGCTGCTTTGCCTTCCACGAATTGATAGGGATTAGGGCGACCGCTGAAGATGTCAATGGTTAGTTTGAGGCGCATGATGTAGGTTTTTAAAGTTAACAAATAGTATGCTGAATCGAAATGGGTGTACCCAAGCGTCCGGCAAATATATATTAATCATCCCAGTCAGCCACCCGGTTAAGCGTTTATTGATTGAGATTTATGCTGAGGTTTAGTGCATCCTGATTATTTTCTGGCTCAATGGCTGCAAAACAATTCTGGAATTGCAATAATCTAACCGTTGATTTTTCCAACTTTCATAAAGGCATCTATTTCTTAATCATTCAATCAGAGGATAGACAATTGTCTCATCATAGGATAATAAAGATGTAATTTTATCAATAGTATTTTTATTCGTACCTTTTCCGGCAACTTGAGAGATGCCACCACCTTTCGTAATCTTCAAGGTAAAAACAAAAAAATGGAAAAAGCAGCAAAAACCCATCACGTTGTTCGGGAATTGATTGCCCTCATCAAGGCGAACCATTGGGAGGATAAATTTGACACCGCCATTAAAAATGCCCGAAAGAAAAACATCCCCGATTTGGCGGACATCAATAACCTGCAGGATTATTTACAATGGATAAACAACCTGTTGTACTGGATTCCCTCCGAAAACTATCCGGGCCGGAATATTTATAACCACCTCTGCAAATTCTATTTTATCCTGGATCAGGAACCTGTTTTAGCCTTGCAGAACAAAGTGATTCCCCACGACAAGATGCCGCCGCTTTACCCGCTTTCTGCCTGGATGGTGAAATACGCCAATGCAATGGGGGCATTTCTGGACACAGAAGCATCCTTGACCGAAGCATCCGAAAAGAGTTTTTATGATTCGCCGAGTTACAACATGCAGGAATACCTGCGCCCACACGGCGGATGGAAAACTTTCAATCAAATTTTTGCCAGACACTACAAGCATGGGGCTAAAATTGCGGAGGCGTATCCTGTGGTGTGAGCATCAAAAAAAAAGCGCAAGATCCCCTATGCTCAGGAAAACTTGCGCTTAAAACTGCCTTTAGGCAGTACCTGTGATGCTTACTATTTCTTCAAGGTGCGCAGGTAATTCACCACGCTCCAAACATCCGTCTCGTCTGGCAGTTTCTTTTTGAACGAGGGCATGTCGCCACGACCTTCATTGGTCTTGTAAAAGATAGCCCCGTCAGATTGCGACTGGAAATCAGCGACCGAAAAATTGCCACATTCCGTTTTCAGGTTGGCGGCTTTTGGGCCATCACCCAGACCTTTTGAGCCGTGGCAGGATTTGCAGTGCTTGATGTAGAGCGTTTTCCCCGCAGCAATGGATTCTGCATCCGATTTGACCGGGTTTTTCATTTTTTTGTACTTCTCCGGAACGACCCACGGATCTCCTACGGTGGTGGAAATGAACGCGGTGGATACAAGTACGGCGAAAAACGAGAAAAAGCCTATAAAAAAGAGCTGTTTCGTGTTCATAATACGTTGAATTTTAGAAAGTTAATGTTGTTGTTCCAGCTTGCGTGAACGCGAATCCACTCTGCCGATTTTTGAAATTTTGAAGGCTTGAATCACAATGTATAAAATGACCCCCCAGATACCGATCAACATTGTATTGACAATCACGATCAGGTAAATAGGCGCATTTGCCCTTGAAGACCATAATTGTCGGGCACTTAGGTTCGGGTCAATAATCAAGGGCGTGCCCCATTTGATTTTACGCTGGAACTCCAAGTTCCCATAAGTTTCATGGTCTTCTACTTTGGCCACGATTATCACATTGCCTGCCGAGTCACCTGTTATGACGGTCGAATAATCTGCCGTCACCTCGCCGTTTTCATCCGTCGTTTCCGGGTCGTCAGAAAGTGGCAGCAGGCCAAACAGCCGCTTTATGTAAAGATGTACTTCCACATCTTTGACAGGCACTTCCTTCCCTTCTGCATCAAACCCATGAAGCGCGACATGCACCTGACGCGCAGAATCTTCTTCTGTCAAGCTCATCACAAAACTTGATTCCGAGACCGTGATTTCCTCGCTGACAGGGTCAAACTGATCACTTTCGTCTGTTACCGCCACGTAAATCTGCTCACCCGCTTTACCGGCACTTTTTTCATTTCCGCTGGGAAGCATGTATACGGCACGCCCATTATTATCGGTAGTCGCATTTCCCAACAAATTGGCCTCGTCTTCGGCGTCGCGGTAAAAATGGACCTGAATTCCTGCTACGGGTTGCCAAGCTTTTTCCACTTTGGTTTTAGCCGTGGCTTCCAGAATTTTGGTGTTGTTGTTGGCCTCGGTATATTTAAAGTCGAGGCTCAAGTCTGCTTTTTCGGCGGCTGTGGAATCACTTTCTGATTGCGCAGCGATCGAAAAAGCGGCAAGACAAACCACCAGGATAGCCAAAAGCAAGCGCCTGTTCCGGATTTTTCTTATATTGTTCATGATGAATTTCATGGCTGAAATGGATTTGTTGAATGGTGTGGCACACCTTCTTGATTCCAAAAAATGTGTCAATCAAGGATCGGTTTTCCCTTTTTAGCCGCCGCTTCGTGCTCCATGGTCTCCGCAATGGGGATAATAGGGAGGAACCGGCTCAAAAAAGTGATGATCAAAAGCGCTCCGGCAAGCGTGGAACCCGTAATCCACCATTCTTTGAAGGTCGGCATGTAATGCTGCCAGGATTCCGGCACACGTGTCATGGGGATGAATGGGTGGCTCAAAGTCGGAATAACGATCAGGAAACGCTTGAACCATGCCCCCACTACCACCATAATGGCAATAATGAACATTGGGAATGGCTTTCTGCCACGACGAAACATAAGCACAATGGCAGGTATGACCATGCCGAATATCTGTACGGACCAAAACAGGGGGGAATAACTGCCGTAAAACAGCTCTTTCAAGTGGGCACTTTCTGCCGCTTTCATCTTGTACGCCGGGATAAAATACTCGTTGATGTTGAAATAAAGATACACCAGCGATAGCAGTACGAGCAATCTTCCCATATAGTCGAAGTGCTTGTCTGTCAGATATTTATCCAAACTATAAGCCCGTCTGAAGATATACATCGCAGCGATAACACCGCCCGCACCGACCATAAACGCGCCAGAGATAAAGTAAGGGCCAAAGTTGTTGCTGTCCCAACCTGGGCGCAAGGTGGTGGCGAATAGCCAAGAGGTGACCGTGTGTATTCCGAAAGCAACCGGGATGATCAAAACAGCCAGGATTTTCTCTGAACGACGCAGGATTTTCTCTTGTTCCGGGAGGTGCTGCCAGCCCATCGCCAGCACTTTGTACAAATTATGCTGCCAGTTGGAAATGCCTTTGTGGTGGTCGCGCAAAATGGCCAAATCGGGAATGAGCGGCAAATAAAGCAGCAACAAACTGATCACCAGGTAAGTCGTGATCACAATCACGTCCCAGGTAATGGGCGATTGGATACGGGCATGCAGGATCACATTCATAAACCGGTCTGGCCGCCCCATGTCAACGATGATGACCAGCGCTGCAAAAAGGATGGAGGCCACCGCTATGACCTCAGAGATGCGGGTAAGGGGTGTTCGCCAATGCGCGCCCGACAATTTAAGGATGGCACTGACGAGCGAACCGACGAGGCTGATGGCCACAAAAAAGACAAAGTTCGCGATGTAAATACCCCAGGTGGAGTAATCGCGCATGGCCGTGATACCAAGGCCGTGCCGAATTTGGTCAATGTAGAAATACAGCCCGACGGCGCAGATTATCAACAAACCAGCGACCCAAATATGACCCAAGCGGCCAAAGGGCCGGGGCATCAAATCCCTTGTAATGGGATCCAGCCGTTCGACAGCTTCTGCTACTTTTATTTTATTTTTCATGTTCGTGGCCTTTATTTTTGGAATATTCATCATCCTCGAACGGGAACGAACGGTTCACTGGAGGCAGG
>JANMME010000681.1:0-5590 GCA_031373015.1 Saprospiraceae bacterium | reverse complement strand
GTAACTGGTTAAGATGGAACACGGATGACACGGATGAGACACAGATTTGCACAGATTTCTGCCTGAATGCAAAAAATCTGAGTAAATCTGTGTCTCATCCGTGTCATCCGTGTTCCATCTTAACCAGTTATACGGGAATCCCTGTTATCGCAACACACTCATCTTCAGCACATTCCTTCCATTTCCGCTCTCCAGGCTCACAAAGTAGAATCCATTGGCCAGGCCATCAGTGCGCAGTTCGTATTTCGATTCTCCTTGTGGGAAAGGCACGTTTTGCTGGAACGAAACCGTACGGCCAGCAGCATCGGTAACGCGGACGCCAGCCTCAAAAGGCTGTTCGGCGTTGATACTCAAGTTGGCCACGTCGGCCGTTACAGGGTTGGGCGATAGTTGCCATGCCGAAAGCCCTTCGATCTCAACCGTAGCAGAAACGGTAGATGTTTTGAAATTCCGGGAGCGAGCTGCCGCGCAGCCCACCAGGTAATTGAAGGGTTTGACACGCCAGTAGTGGGTTTTGTTGGGCACAAGATTCGTCAGCAGTTTGCTGGTGCCCGTCTCGATAAAAGTTTGAGCATTCACCGTTCCAAATGTGGAAATGACATCCACTTCCACCAGATAGTGGGTGGCGCCAGGCACGGCCTGCCATTCAATCAGCACATTATTGTAAAATGGCACGACGCTGGCATTGGTAGGCGACACGAGCAAGTCTGTGGGGGTATTGATTTCGGTTGCACCCGGGGAAAATGTGTTGTCCAGATAGTTGCGGTAGTTACTCATCAGGTCTGCATTCATGAGCCCAATTTGATCCGCGGTGAAAGCATAACCACCATTGCAATTGCTGAAATAACTCATGTAGTTGTTCTCCATGGGGTCTACCAAGTCGCCGAGCGGGTCTTGAGCGCCTCCGTTGTAGTTGGCACAGCTGGAGGCTATAAAGCCAAAACCGTAATCGGGCGGTGTGTCGCAGATCTCGTCGGCGGAAGTAGTGCAGTTGGTGGCATTTTGACGTTCGGTGGTAACGCCGCCACCGCTGGGAGCAAGCACAGGGGCAATCGGCCAGCCAGGATAAGAAGCGTCAAAAGATTTACTTTCCCAACCATAAAAAGTATGGGGAAGGCTAAAAAAATGGCCCATTTCATGCGGCAAGGTCTGATTAGGTTGGTTGCCATTGGTCTCGGTTTTGCGGCTCACGATCCAGTCATGCTGTGGCGAGTAATAAGCCAGCACAATGCCGGGCTGATTGTTGCCAGACACTGGCTCCTGCACGACATACACATTGACCGCGTTGCTGTGGCGGCGTAGGTTCATGAGCAAGGCGTTCGACTGAGTGTTATAAACATTGTCGTTGTTGATGGATTTGTCGAAGAGGCCGTTGGTGGGGTGTGGGCTCAGGTAAAACTGAATGCCAACGGGCACATAAGCCGCATTAAGCGCGCACAATTGCTCAAGCACTTTGAATTCCTTGTGCTTGCCGTTGCCACTTGCATCGCCCACCAGGTGGAAGTGAATGGGCACATATTTGATTTCACCACGATCCTGCGCAGCAGCGCGCATGGCTTCCATGACGATTTTATTTTCGCGAAGACGTGGCAATAGATCGGATTGATCTTGTGCATTTCCGCAACCAGGGTGCTGCGATTCTTGGCTAAAAGCAGCAAAAGGAACGAGAACCGCCGTCGCCAAGGCCATGGCGGTTAAAAAGAGGACTAAAAACCCTTTTTTCATGGTGAAAATTAATTTTTTAATTAAAAATGGATGGGGACAAAAGAGGTGTAAACAGATTCAAGGTGCAAAATTAAACAAAGCTCTAAGAAGCAGTTGTCCGCGAGTGGCAATTCGTCAGGTTTTTACAACCTTTGCCCTTGTTGAGCATAACGAACCTGCCAAGGGATTTGCTTGACGAGGTCGTTTGTTATTTTATCGAATAAATTGGACATCTCAAGCATTTTGCTCGTTAACTTTGCAATAATTCTGAAACTTAGTCCACCGGGTCTTTGTTTCAGGATATAATTTTGCAAAACCTTCTTTTTCTTTAATCTCTTTCTAACGTCGAGCGCTGTGCTTGCTCAAATGCTGCAACCCATGACGACAATCAGTCTTTTCCTCAAATATCCCCTCGTTATAACACTATTTTGCCTGTTTGGGTTCAATACCCAAGCCCAAGATTCGAGCCGGGTAAACGCCCGCCCCAAAAGTATTTTTGAGGTGCTCACGCAGAAAGAGGCGGAGAAAATGACCTTGGAAACAGACCTTACCACCATCATAGAACTGAAAAAAACCAGCCAATACTTCCCCGCTACCCTGCGCTCGGAGGATGGTAAAGTTTACAGGATAGAAGTGAAGCCACGCGGCAAGTTTCGCCGCAAGGTGTCGGTGTTCCCGCCATTAAAATTAAAATTCAAAAAGAAAGACCTGATAGCCGAGGGGCTTGACACACTCAACGAAATCAAGCTCGTACTCCCTTGTTATGAAAGTGATTTAGGTGATGAACTTATTGTTCGCGAGTACATTGCATATAGAATGTTTGAACATTTGACGGCTGCAAGCATGCGTGCCCGCCTCATTAGGCTTACTATCCGCGACACCCATGTGGAAAAGGCCAGAAGGCCGATGTTTGCCATACTGCTCGAAGACGAAGAAGAACTCGTAAGTCGCCTAAATGGCCAATTGAACGAAGAATACGGTATCCCTACCGATAGCCTTCATACCTATCAGGCTGCGCTCACCGTGATGTTCCAATACATGATCGGCAACACCGATTGGGAAATCTCCATGCTCCGCAATGTCCGCCTAGTGCGAACAGCTGAATCCGGAAAAACCCTCCTGGTGCCATACGATTTTGACTTTTCGGGCCTGGTAAGCGCTCCCTATTCCAGCCCGAGTTCAGACTCCGGCCTCAAAACTGTACGCGACCGCTTCCTGATGGGCAATGGCCTTAAGCCAGAGCAGCTTAAACGCGCCTTAAACACGCTAAAATCCGCCAAGTCAACCCTTTACTCGCTGTGTAAATCAAAGTACCTCGGATATCATGCATCTGAGGATATGAGCAATTTCCTGCGCAGTTTCTTTGAAAAGGTAGAGGGCAAAAACGATATCCCGCAGCTGATAAAAATGGATTCGGATTGAGCTTTGAAAATTACGAAGAGAATCCTACCTTTGCACCCGCAAAAAAACCCGCCTTCGCCCTAAACAGGCTATGGCGAGTTAACCGGAGGAGTGCCAGAGTGGTTTAATGGAGCGGTCTTGAAAACCGTCGTACTGAAAGGTACCGGGAGTTCGAATCTCTCCTCCTCCGCTTCACCCGCCATAGCCCGTTTAGGGCGAAGGCGGGTTCTTTTTTTACATTGCCCTGCCCTCCTTTGCCTCTGCCTCCGTCCACGCCGCCGTTAAAACTTATGAACCTTGCTTTAGACATTGGCAATACACGCCGCAAAATCGGGCGCTTCAATGGAAGTCGTTTGCTGGAAAGCAAGGTGGTGACGGATTGGTCAACGGGCGATTTATTGGACTACTGCAACCAAGCCGGTGTACGAAGCATCATGCTTTCTTCCGTGGCTGCTGCTGACGAATTGTTGAATAATACACTGGCACAACACTTTGATTTGCTGGAACTTACGCACGAAACACTGCTGCCTTTTGAAAACAGATATTCCACTCCGCAAACGCTGGGCAAAGACCGTTTGGCAGCGGTGGCGGGTGCACAAGCGTTGTTCCCCCGTCAGCATTGCCTTGTGGTAGACTGTGGCACTTGCATCAAATATGACGTGCTCACAGAAACCGGCGAATACTTAGGGGGCAATATTGCGCCCGGAGCACAGATGCGGGCTAAAGCAATGCATGAATTCACCGCCAAGCTGCCTGAAGTAAGCATGCAAATGCCTGCCGATTTTATCGGCCACAGCACGGAAACCGCCTTGCAAAACGGCGCGTTTCTCGGGGCGGCACTAGAAATTGGTAACTTTGTCGGGCTTTTTCAAAAACGGTTCAGCCCCCTGAATGTGATCCTCACGGGCGGAGATGCAGTATTTTTCCAGCCATTTTTAAACGTTCAACATTTAACCCCTGAACCCCATTTAACTTTGTACGGACTGAACAACATTTTGATTTTCAATAGATAACTTTCATTTACACTCCAAACCTCGTAGGTTCTAAAAACCTACGAGGTTTGGGGTACACAGCACTAATAGCCATTCGAATGAGATTACTTTCCCTGATTCTGCTCCTTTTTACCAGCACCGCGCTTTGGGCGCAGCCAAAGTTCAATTCACCCTATTCGCGCTATGGTATCGGCGATATTGTAAGCCCTTATTTTGCCAACCAGGCGGGTTGGGGTGGCCAAACAGCTGCCTTCCATGACCCTTACCACCTGAACCTAGCCAACCCTGCGTCTTTTGCCTATTTGCGGGCTACAGCACTTGAAACGGGTATTTATACCAAGTATAGCAAGTATCAATCCGCTAATGCTTCGCAAGAGGAATGGAGCGGCAACCTTTCTCACCTCGCACTCGGTTTCACACTCAAAAGTCCGATCAACGAGGTACTCGACAAGGTAAAATCTCCGTGGAGCTACGCTATGGGCATCGCACTTACGCCCTACTCCCGTGTAGGCTACAATATCCAGACCCGTGACACATTGTTAGACCTGGACGATGTTCAAAACAACTTTCAAGGCAGCGGAGGTTTGTACCGAATCGCTTGGACTGGCGCGGCAAGGCACAAAAACACAGCCTTTGGACTCAATCTAGGTTGGTTATTTGGCAAGATGAGCTACCAAAACACGACACTTTTCTACGACACTTCAAGTGTAAAACTCCCCACGTTCCAAGACAATAACCGCCAAGACATCTCGGCAAACGGTTTTGTCTGGGACCTTGGCATACAGCACGACATTGTGCTTGAACGCGCTGAAAACGACAAGGATATCCCAACACGTTGGATCACTCTTGGCCTGTCTGGCAATGGCAAGCATGATCTCCGCGCTATCGAAGAGCGGTTTCAAATCCGCAGCCGGGGACAATTGCAAAATGGCAATTTTTCCGATGCCGATACGCTGACGGCATTGACCGACCAGCGCAGAAATCTGACACTTCCCGCTACTTTTTCGGTGGGCGTTCAATATGTAAAGGCAAACAAACTTAAACTCGGCGCCCAAATCGGGTTGGAATCTTGGTCGGGCTACGAGAACGAGGCGCGGCCCGAAACTTTTCGGAACACCTTTTCCATATCTGGAGGCGCAGAATATATCCCTGATTTCAGTTCTTACAACAAACCACTGAAGCGGATGCGCTACCGGGCAGGGGCTTACTACCGCCAAGACCCACGCACCGTTGGCAGCAAAGACCTGAACGACATTGGTTTTACCCTCGGCCTGGGTATGCCCATCATTATGCCACGTCAACAAACATCCTTCGTCAACCTTGCCCTGGAAATTGGGAAACTTGGTGCCGACTCGCCCATAGAAGAAACCTACATTCGGTTCACGGCAGGGTTTACACTCAACGACAACACTTGGTTCTACAAACGGAGGTTTGAGTAGGGCGAAATTCATTTCGCCTGAAATTTTATGGCGAAATGAATTTCGCCCTACTGA
>JANMME010000664.1:0-12106 GCA_031373015.1 Saprospiraceae bacterium | reverse complement strand
ATCCAATCACCTGCCACCACCATTTCAGATTTTCCGTCGCCATCCAGGTCGCCGAATTGGATATCCGTCACCATCCCAATATTTTGAAATTCAGGCGCAACGGAGGAGCTGACGTTTTTGAATACCCCAGCTTCATTTTTGAGCACAAAGGATTCCGCCAGCTCCGGAAATCGGCCCGGAGCTGATCGCCCGCCCACGAACAAATCCTTTCGACCATCTCCATCAAAATCAAAAACCGCGACGCAACTGCCTGATTGTGTTTCCGTTGGCAAGGCATTGGCAGCACGGACAAGCCCCCCTTTTCCGTCGTTCAAATAAAGGCGGTCTTGATAAAGCGGCGAATGGGCAGGCTGTTCGTTTCCTCCGCTCACAATGTATAAATCTAAATCACCGTCGCCGTCCGCGTCAAAGAACGCGCTGGCCGTGTCTTCAAAATCTTTGTCGGATTCGAGCGCAGGCTGGGAGGATCGCTCAAAGCGGGGCGGTGGCATGGCCTTTAGTCCGTCTGGATTAAGGGCGTTTACGCCCCTGTTTATGTTTTTCTGTGCCGTAAACGGCGTATTTCCCGACGGCCTAAAGGCCATATCACCATTGTTTTGCAAAAAAACCGCGCCCGCTTGCCCGCCCGCCCCACCTATAAAAACATCCTCAGCGCCATCCCCATTCAAATCCCCCGTGGAAATACGCGGGCCTGTGCGACTAAGGCGATAAGGCAGGAGTTTTTCCCGGTCAAAATCCTCGAAAGGGTTTTCCCAGTGCTCAAAATCAAGGCCGCTGGAGGCCGTGATTTCTTCAAAGAATTGGTTGGTAACGATCTGTTCTCTAGGACAACGCCCCGGCTTAGCGTCTTCGATATTTAGCACGATGCGCTGATTGGCAGGCAAGTTGCTTAGGATTTGAAAACGCCGTTCTTGCCAATCTACCTCGATTTTGTCCGCGTTTTTCAGGCCGCCCAAACCAACTTGAAAAATCGCTTCCACGCTTGAATAAAATCCACGCACATTGGTCATTTCCTGCGCAAAAACCATTTTACCCCCGGTCCATACCCGCACTTTGGCGCCGATACCAAGTGGGTTTTGCGCCGTACCACGACACTTGATTTGCAGCCAATGATTTTGATTGAAATCAGTGGCTTTGTTCTCGAATATACCCGGAGGGTTTTCCAAGTTGTTGGTAATCAGGTCTAAATCACCGTCGTTGTCGAGGTCGGCATAAGCTGCGCCATTGGAAAATCCGGGTTTGCTCCCTCCCCATGATTCAGAAACATCGGTCAATTGAAGCGAACCTGTGTTTTGAAAAAAATAATTGTGCGAAGGCGTGGAAGGCATCAGAGCGACGTAGTCTTCAAAGTTGGGAAAACGGGCCTTGTTCACACCTCCTGTGCGGTTGATACTATCGGCGGTGTAGAGGAAAAAATCGAGGTCGTTGAGGTCGCGTTTTATGCCACTTGTGAAGAACAGATCGCACCACCCGTCATTGTCAAAATCGGCCAGCAGGGGCGCCCAGCTCCAATCTGTGGCTGCCACGCCGCCAAGGTTGCCAACTTCAGAAAAACCTGCGTTCCCATCCGAGATTTGGAGTGTGTTCCGCATTGCTTGTCTGCCGTAACCGCGCTGTTGCATCTGCCGGTCGCGTTCAAGCGTCATGGTAGACATGAGTCTTTGGCGGCGTGGCCCTGCGGCTGCGAGCATATCAAGGGTGATGAGGTCGGCAAAACCATCCCGGTTGAGGTCGGCAAAGTCGGCGCCCATCGTGTGGTTGGAGGTATGGCGGAAGTAGGCGTCCGCTTTATCGGTGAACGAACCTTTTCCGTTGTTGATATACAAGAAATCAGGCATCACGAAATCGTTGCCCACAAAAAGGTCGGGCCAGCCATCCTCGTTGAAATCGGAGGCGATGGTTGAGAGCCCAAAAGCCCTGTTATCCAGCCCAGCCTTTTGGGTCACATCCACGAATTTTCCTCCTTCATTGCGCATAAGCCTATCAGACTCAAACGCATCCTTAGGTGCTTGGCTCCGTCCCTCGCCAGTAGTATAGTCAAGGTTGTTCATGTTTTTGAAATCCACAGGATGGTTCAAAACATAACAGTCGAGGTCGCCATCAAGGTCGTAATCGAAGAAATTGGCGTGTTGGGAAGCAGAGAGATCGTCAAGGCCGTATTCGGCTGCACGTTCGGAAAACGTGTTGTCTTGATTGTTCACAAACAGCAAGTTCCGTCGATCAGGCAAGGGTGTAAGCCAAGTTCGGCACACATACAAATCCTGCCAGCCATCGGCATTGATGTCTACCACGGTCACGCCCGTTTTTAGGCCGCTGAATCTAGAAATGCCCGATTTCTCAGAAATATCTTCAAATTTCAGCCCTCCTTTGTTCAAATACAATCGGCAGCCTTGCAGTCGGGCCGTAAAAAAGAGGTCTTGGAGGCCATCGTTGTTCACATCTATCACGGCTACGCCACCGCCATTGTAGATGTAAGGGTCGGCGATAAAATTGTAGCGATATTCTTCTTGTACAGTGGGTATGAAATTGATGCCCGTGCGCTCAGGGGGGAGGAGTTCGAACTTTGTTGTAGGTGCAATGGCGATTTTTTCTTTCTTTCCGGGATGCAGGCGAGCATCGGGAGAGCAAGCAATTAGGAGCAACGTGCCTGCAACAGCGAGGGTAAGCGATTTCATGAGCGCTGGTTTGTGGGGTGAAAATAGGACGGTGGTCGGGAAAAATGGCTTTTTGAAATTTTTTCCCGTATGCTTCTTGTTTTTGCTAAACATTGTTCGACAACTTTGCGCCGTTTAGTAAATTACACCTGAGCTTTGCAGGCCCTGCCCACGATACTTGTTTGCCCAAGTCCTTCAATCAATAAAAATGAAAGTAAATTGTTATACCTGTTTAGATGACAATATTCTGCTCCTTGTCCTTAATGAAGGTCAGAAGAAATGGATTATGCTTGACGATAGATCAGGTAAAATCATATTCCGTTCGAAAGTTGACTCTCTTGTTGATGTTCGGCATCCAGGCATTTGGCTTGGTACTGATTATCAAACTGGGGAGGTTTATGTAATTCACAATCATTATCATTTCGGCGGCACCCATATAGCAACATTTTCAGTATACGCCGCTGGTCAGCAAGTTCATTGGAAAAAGGGAAGCTGCACCAATGATCCCAAACAAGTGATAAAAACAGGTCTTGACCATGTGGTTTCGGGCAGGTCTTATAATTGGTTAATCTACAACTGTCAGACTTTTACAAACACAGCCTGTAATAACAACCCAATTTCAGAGAATGTGAGTAAATGGTTGTGGGTTGCACTAGGGGTTTTGTTGGTAGGGGTTGCTGTTACTGCGCTCAGGGTTTAAAAAAGATATACCGATTTTCAGGGGGCAAAATGTGTGCCCCTAAAAATTTAAACCCATTACATTTGCGAATAATTAAGTTAATGCTTCTATGGCCTTAATCCTTATGAAATGAGAATTGGAAAAATGAAACAAACCTTCGGATCAATATCAAAATGGAAGGCCATTGTGGCCAAATACGAGCAACCTCACTTTTGGCGCGCAAGTTGGCAGATCGTCAACAGCATAGGTGCATATATTGTTCTCTGGTGTTTGATGTACGTGAGCCTGTCCGTTTCACCTTGGCTGACCATGGCCCTCGTTATTCCAGCCGCAGGACTACTCGTGCGGATCTTCATTATCTTTCATGACTGTGTGCACGGTTCTTTCTTCAAGTCACACCGAGACAACGTTTTCTGGGGATTCGTTACGGGGTTACTCACATTTACCCCCTTTACGAGTTGGCGGCGGGCACATTTGAGTCACCATGCGACTTCCGGCAACCTGGAGGGGCGTGGTATAGGTGATATTTGGACTTTAACGGTAGAGGAATATCTTCAAGCACCACGGTTGACGAAACTACATTATCGGTTGGTTCGTCATCCACTCATCTTATTTGTAGTTGGGCCAATTGTTCATTTCCTGATTGTTCAGCGCATTCCCTTCGCAGGCACTAACCCACGGGAAAGGCAGTCCGTTTGGATCATGAATATTGCGTTGCTTGGTTTTGCTGCGATATTGATTTCGATTTTCGGTATATTGCCTTGGGCGATAATTCAACTATCAATTTTGGCAGTCAGTGGCTCAGCCGGAATTTGGCTGTTTTATGTACAGCACCAATTTGAAGATGCTTACTGGGAGCAAGAGAAAGACTGGAACTATGTCGATGCTTCATTGCGTGGCAGTTCGTTCTATAAATTGCCCCGTGTTTTGCAATGGTTTACCGGCAACATTGGCTTTCATCACATCCATCATCTCAGCCCCAGAATACCTAACTATAATCTTGAACGATGTCATAATTCAAATCCAGAGTTTGCACAAGTAAAAACGTTGACTTTTTTCAGCAGCATTAAATTGGCCAATTTGAGATTATGGGATGAAAAGACGAAACAATTAATTAGTTTCCGCAAATTAAAAAGATTGCAGCGTTGCCAATAACCGGCGCACTCACTGTATGATCTCGAGTATGGGCATACACACAACAAGGTATTGACATTACAATTAAAACGATACAAAAATGAAAGAAAATCAACTTTTTAGGTATCAAAAATCAATTGAATCCTCAAATTTCTCCAGAACACTAAACAGCCGCGTCAATGCCTACTTTGCAGATCGTGGTATATCGCGGCATGCGAATGCCCACATGATTTTCAAAAGTATACTTAGTTTTTCGCTTTGGATATTCACTTATGTATTGATCATGACCGATTGGTTCTCAGCAGTGGGGTTGATCCTGATGTATGTCGTTCATGGGTTTACGCAATTATTTTTGACCTATAATATCTCACATGATGCCAACCACAAGGCCTACTCAAGCAACCAAAAAGTGAACAGTTTTCTTGCCTGCACCTTTGATCTGGTGGGGATTAACTCTTATATGTGGTGCCTGCTTCACAATACTTCGCACCACTCTTTCGTCAATGTCCAAGGTAAAGATTCTGCAATTACCTCTGATAAATTGCTAAGGTTTGCACCGGATGAAACCTGGTCACCTTTGCATCGTTATCAACATATATATGCACCATTGGTCTATACTTTGGCAACCCTGGAGTGGGTGCTGTTTAAAGATTTCAATTATTTCCTTAACAAAAAAGATTATGGCAATGTAAGGATCGAAAAGCACCCTATTAAAGAGTGGGTCTTCTTGATTGCAACCAAGATTTTTTATTTTGGGCACATGCTGGTCATTCCGATTATCTTTTTGAGTGTTCCGTGGTATGTGATCATCATTGGTTTTGTGCTTATGCATGCATTTATCGGATTTCATATTTCACTTATTTTTCAGCCATGCCACATCACTGAGGAATCGGAATATCCACATGCCGATGAAGAGGGGAATCTGACACATGACTATATTAGCCATGTGTTTGCTACTACCTGCGATTTTTCTCGCACGAGACCGGTTGCAACGTGGATGTTGGGAGGTCTCAACCTGCACATCATTCATCACATGAATTCATCCGTTTGCCATGTACACTATCCCGCGCTCACTGAGATACTTAGGGAAACCGCTCAGGAATTCGGTTTTAAGTATCGTGAATTTGAAACGGCAGGAGCTGCATTTCGCGTGCACCTTAGAATGTTAAAAAAACTGGGGCAACCCCCTGCTTTGAAGCGGTATTCTGACAATAACTTTGCTATTTCATTAGAACCAAAGACTTAAGATCAATATGAAACCAATCAAGTTCACTGACGGAATTGGTTCATCCGAATTCGCAAAAACGTTATCGCAACGCGTTGATAACTACTTTCAGCAACAGCAAAGTTCCAGGTACGGAAACTTTGAGATGGTTGCAAAAACCATTATGGGTTTCACCCTCTGGATCGGCACCTACATCTGGCTGATAAGCGATTGGTTAACATCAGTCGAGCTGATTGGGGTGTATGTGCTGCATGGTTTGGCGCAATTGCACATGGGGCTTAACATAGCACATGATGCCAACCATGATGCTTATTCAAAAAACAAAAACGTAAATCGAATACTCGGTTATGTCTTCGATTTAGTGGGCCTAAGCTCTTATATGTGGAGGCGGATGCACAATGATTCGCATCATTATTTCGTCAACGTTTTAGAGGCCGATTCATCACTGGGTTATGGTGGTATTTTTAGAGTCTCTCCACGAATGGAGTTACGGTGGTATCATCGTTTCCAGCATATCTATGCGCCTTTTATATACTGCCTCGCTTCTCTGGACTGGGTTTTTGCGAAGGATTATGTCGGTCTCTCTGTTGGGCAGTTCGGTAATCATAAAATCCGCAAGCACCCACCCATGGAACTGATCATTCTTTTCGCGGGAAAGGCCTTCTATTATACCTATACACTTGTTTTGCCTCTAATCTTCTTGAGTGTGCCGTGGTATTCAGTCATTATTGGGTTTACCGCGATGCACCTGTGTATAGGTTTTATTTTGGCGGTAACTTTTCAACCCAACCACTTCACTGAAGCATCGGGATTTCCTGAGCTTGATGAGAACTGTCATATCACGAATAATTACATCGAACACATTTTCGAAAATACCGCAGACTACGCGCGTGGTAATCCACTCGCTTGTTGGGCACTCGGGGGTTTGAATCTTCATACGGTTCATCACATGTTTCCCAAGGTGTGCCATGTTCATTATCCCGCTTTGACCAAAATTCTAAGATCGACAGCACAAGAGTATGGGATACCGTATAGTGAAAACAAAACGATCACAAGTGCCTTCATTGCACACCTTAAGTGGATGAAAATCCTTGGTCAAGAGGACAGATCTTTGTCGAAATATGCCAAATAAATTGCTTATAGTTGTGCTGTACTCTTATTCCAAAGCTCAATTATCCGTTACCTGATCTATAGGAAGAGGGTTCAAGGCAAGAACTGCATTTCGAATCTGCTCAGTTGCTAAGTGTGGATTCTTTGGCAAGTCTGAGGTAAGCAATGGTTGCCCAAAAACCACATGAACACCACGACGATAGTGCATAAAGCCAATCATCAGAATTAAGCACTGAATTGACGTTGGCAAGGGTTTGATCCATTTGCCAGGGTACTTTCCGTAACACATGTAAACAGGTACGATGTGGATAGGTCTATCAATTTGGGTAGCCGCCAGACGCGCGATGCTGGCAATCCCGGGATTGAAGGGGCCAACCGAACCATCCATGTGCGCCCAACCTTCGGGAAAGACCACCAATGATTGACCGGATGCCAACACCTTCACCGCGGTACGCAAAGCAGGCAAGCCTTTTCCCGGTTCCAGGTCGGTACAGAATGCGCCCCATCGCGAAAAAACCAGCCCCCCTAATCCCCCGCCAAATTTAAATAATCCACTGGCCGCCATAACACGCGTTCCTTTCGGCATCTGCGCCGCTAAAACAAATGGATCAAGATAGTGCCCATGGGTTGGAACAATTAATTTCGGAGACTCGCACGTAAGATTATCTACACCGCTCCATTTAACCTTTCCAATTTGTAGCCATACTGCAAATCGGGAGACTTTCCTCATTATGCGATCATCGGAGTCGCTGGGTGGGTCAGGCAGATAGCCACACGTACATATCAGTTGTATCTTAGCTTGCATTTCTTGCCATCGGGGCTTCAGGTACCTGTAGAGAAACATGGCTGTAATGATCGAAACAACAAGGCCAATGAAAATGCCGATTACGAGAAATGTCTGTTGGTTTAATTCCGAGAATAACAAATTTTCATTGTTTATCATGAGTGGCGGCTGAATAACAACAAAACTTGGAAGGTCTGGGCACTATTTGAAAATTTCGGCGAGTGGAAGTTCTACGTCCAAAACAGGGTCTTTGAGCACTTCGCGATAGGAAAAAACCTCAAATTCGTCAGGATTGGAATACACATACACGGATTTTGGGTCGGGGAAAACAAGCCAATAAGATTTTACCCCGGCATCGAAATATTCGCGGCGTTTGAGGATCAGGTCAATGTGATTTTGAGTGGGAGAGAGGATTTCGACCAGACAAAGGGGTATTTCAGTCATCCTTACCTCTTCTTCTCCATACTCCATAGAAGGATAGATAGCAAGGTCTGGAACACGTTCGCGGACAGGAAGGTCGAGGCTAATTTCTGGAAGTACCCTAAACAATTCGCCATATTTCAGACGAAGATAGAAGATGAGATTGCCTTGGATGAATGCGTGATGTTTACTTGGCATGGGTTTGTCTCGTTCGGTTTCGTATTCGCTTAAACCAGTAACTTCTTCGGTGAACATGGCGTAAATATTTTTACAAAAGTAAGCAATCTATACAAGTTGTGAAACCATGCCTAAAAACAATTCTGCTTTGCAGTTGAGGAACGTGGATAGGCAAATAACCCCAATGTTACCGTTGTTCAACCCTCGATTTCTACACTTCACCGCTTTTCGCTTTGGCAGCCCGCAAAGGCTGCATTTTTTTGCACCATCAATAAACGTTGTTCAGAAAGTAAAACTCGTTTTTGGAAATAGCCCATTCAATATGAACAAATACTTCACCCACCGAAGCCTTGGCCTAGGAGGACTGCTCATTCTCGCCCTCTCATCCCTCTCTGCCCAATCTGCCGTACTCGAAAGTTACATCCAGGAAGGTTTGAACGCCAACCTGGCCTTGAAGCAACAAAACCTCGATATTGCCAAAGTACAAGAGGCCGTTCGGCAAGCCAAGGCCTTGGGTATGCCCAAATTGACCTTCGATGCGAATTACACTGTAGCAGCGGGAGGCCGAAAAATTGATTTTCCGATTGGCGATTTGCTGAACGAGGCTTATGATAACCTGAACGCACTAAATGCCGTGCCAGGCAACTTGCCGCCGGGTGTTGTTCCAGGTCATTTCCCGACCCTCGAAAACCAGCAGGTCCAGTTTCTGCCCAATAATTTTCAGGAGACAAAAATCAGTTTTGCCTACCCGATTTTTAATTCTGACCTGAAATACAACCGCGAAATACAAGGGTTCTTATTGCAAAGCAAATCAGCTGGAAAGGCTGCAACGGAACACGAGCTTCGCTACCAGATCACAGAGGCCTACCTGAATTACCTGCGCGTTTTGGAAGCCGAAAAAATCTGGGTCAATACCAAAACCGTGCTGACAGAGCTCCGCCGTTTCAACGAAAGCCTCGTAAAAAACAACGTGGCGACCCGCGACGTGGTGGCCACCGCCGATTACGAATTGAGCAAGGCCGACAACGAGATATTCAAATTTAAAAGTCAGCAAAACACGGCTCGCGCATACTTCAACTTCTTGATCAACAAGGATTTGCAAAGTGAGGTAGTAGCCGACACCGCCCTACTCCGCTCCCTTTTACCAACCTATCAAGTGGAGCAATTGGTGGCACAAAGCCAAGCCAACCGCCCTGAGTTCGCCGCACTGCGCGCCGGTCAGCAAGCCGCAGAAACCGACCTTCGACGCAATGCGGCCCAATCCAAACTTCCCGACTTTTACCTCGGTGGTTCATTGGGTTTCCAGGGATACGGATACAAATTCAGTAAAGACCAAGCCTACGCATTGGCTCAGGTGGGCTTGAGTTACGAGCTTTTCGACAGTGGCATCCGCAAGAGCAAAACGCAGGAAGCGAGGCTGCGGGCAGAGACGGTCCGAACTCAAACCGAACAGGCAAAACAGCAAATTGCGATGCAAGTAACTGCTGCCTGGAATGATCTCGATGTCGCGCAAAACACATTCCGAACCGCCCAAATCGGTCTCCGTGCCGCAGAAGAGACCTTTCGGATCGTGAACAACAAGTACCGGGCAAATCAAGTGCTGCTCCTAGAATTTTTGGATGCCCAAAACCGCGTGACCACGGCCCGGCTGCAGCAATTGTTGGCTTGGTCGGAAGTGCTGGTGAAGGAAGCGGGGTTGCGAAAAGCGGTGGGGCTCTAGACCGGAGCGCTGGTTCGGTATTATTCTCATTATCAAACTATCACAACGGAATTCCAGCATCACATTCAGATTCAAACCACCGAAACAGCGTTCCTGAATACATATATGAACAAGCAAGCCATCATCGAACAACTCCACATCCATTATGCAGAATTCCAGCATCTGCTGGGTTCGCTCAGCGAGACAGAATACCTCGCCGCACCCATTGAAAAATGGAGTGCAGGGCAGCAACTCGACCATATTTGCCGGAGTGTGGGGCCTGTAAGTATGGCCTTGGGATTGCCGGTTTTTTTACTACGGCTGTTGTTCGGAAAAGCTAATCGTCCGTCGCGAACTTATGAGGCTTTGGTAGAAAAATACAAAACCAAACTTGCCGAAGGTGGGCGCGCAAGTGGGCGCTTTATCCCTGCAAAGGCGGATTGGGCAGGGCGCGAAAAGTTGTTGGGGCGATTAAAGAAATTGATAAAATCCTTGACCCGAAAAACAGAGCAAATCACTGAAAGTCAATTGGATACCTACATACTTCCACACCCTTTGTTGGGGAAATTGACCCTTCGGGAAATGTTGTATTTCACCATTTACCATGTGCAGCACCACCAAAATTTGGTGTTGCGAAATCTTGATAAGACCAACTGATTTTCTTGCCTCTAATTTTCACAAATTACGACTCGATTTAGGGTTAATTCCTGAAATTAGTGGCAACCCATAAGCAGACAAAAATCGCATTCTACATGAAAAAATCAGCATTCAAAACAATCGCTGTTCCAAGCCTTTTAACCATCACGGCCCTTGTTGGCTTGTTCGCCCTGTTGGGTGGCTGCGGAGCAAAAACGAGCAATGCCACACCCCAAAATGAAGGATCTGGGGACGATGAATCTATCCCGGTCCATACCGCTGCAGTGCAACAAAAAACAGTGGCGTTGCCCGTTCACGCCAGTGGTATTCTGACTTCGTCGGCAGAGCAGCGATTGTCGTTTAAAATCGGCGGTATCATCCGCAAAATTTATGTGGATGAAGGCGATATGGTGCGGCCCGGACAATTGCTGGCTGTGTTGGACAAGACCGAAATTGACGCACAGGTGAATCAGGCCCAACAAGGTTTGGCCAAAGCTGAACGCGATCTGGGCCGTGTGGAAGGACTTTACCGCGACAGCAGCGCCACACTCGAATTGCTGCAAAATGCCACTACAGGGCGCGATGTTGCCAAGGAAACAGCCCGGATTGCCACTTTCAACCAACAATACGCCGAAATCCGGGCCACCCGCGGAGGGAAAATCATCAAAAAACTGGTGAACGAAGGCGAAATCACCGGCCCAGGTTTACCCGCTTTTGTGCTGTTTGAAACGGGCAAAAACGACTGGGTGGTGAAAATCAACGTCAGCGACCGCGATTGGGCACGACTGAGCCTCGGCATGACCGCCCGCGTAACGATGGATGCTTACGAAGGCACTACTTTTCCCGGCCAAGTGAGCGATCTCGCCCCCGCCGCCGACCCTGCCAGCGGGCTTTACCCGGTCGAGATCCGCATTCAGCCGCAGGGCAAACGCTTTGCACCCGGATTGTTTGCTGAAGTGGACATCACCCCTTCAAAATCAAGACCTTATACAATGATTCCTGTTGAAGCGATTGTGGAGGGCGACGGCCAGTCTGCCTTTGTTTTTGCGCTTCAAGCCGATGGCGTAAGTGTGAAAAAAACGCCTGTTCGGGTGGCCTTTATGGAAGGGAATCAAGCGGTTATAGCCTCAGGATTGGAGGGCGTGACAGAGGTGGTGACGAGCGGTGCACCGTATTTGAGCGAGAAGAAGAAGGTACGGAAGATGTGAGGTAAAGGGCTTGAGAGAGAAATCAGAAATAACCAAAAATTTGAGCAAAGTTAAATATCAAACATGAAAATCGCCGAATTCTCCGTCAAGAACCCCCAGTTCACGTTCATCATATTTTGCTTCGTGATGGCCTTAGGGCTGGGTTCCATGTTCAATATGCCGAGGGCCGAGGACCCCAAATTCGCGCCGCCCGTATACAACATCGTGGTGGTGTATCCCGGCGCAGGGCCTGCGGAAATCGAGAATAAAATCACCGACAAAGTCGAGGCCAAAATCTGGGAAATCGGCAACATTGACCGCCTCCGCTCGTACTCGGCCAACGGCATTTCGGTCGTCACTTGCGAGTTCAAGCACGGGCAAGACCCGGACAAAAAATACGA
>JANMME010000631.1:0-4891 GCA_031373015.1 Saprospiraceae bacterium | reverse complement strand
GGGCCACGGATGACGCGGATTAGACACGGATTTTCACGGATTACAATATCCCAATTTATTTTTTCCAGCAAGCATCCAGCATTTCTGCCAGGCGGATGATACCTTCTTTGTTGCGGGCAAAACCACCGTCTTTTTCGCTGGCGGCCACGACATCCGGGCAAGCATCAAAAGCCTTCCGGATACCTTTATTCAGGTTGAGCGCATATTTCATCCCGTTGAGTGAGATCATGTCCATTTCGCTGACTTTGTAAATGACATACTCCGGAGGGTTGTTCAGCCCTCTTTGCTCGCCGGTATAGGCCAGAAATGCCATGACGGTTGGCGATTCGTACAAAACCTCCATCACCTGGGTACTTGCCTTGCTTCCGATGCTCATTTCATTGGCTGATTTGAAAGGAAGGCACTTAAACCGGCGATTGTCAAAGGTGAATTCTGTTGCCTTTTTCCAATCCGGCCGGGAAACAAACAGATCTTTCTCCGTTTCTACTGCGAAACGAACATTTTTGTCAAATGCGATAAAATTCGGGTCATCTAACAGAAAACTACCCTTCGACTCCTGCCCGTTGATCATTATCGAACCGGGATATTCCTTAGCGTTTTTGCCCAAGGCTTTTTTGTCCTCTTTATACGCATCAACCCTTACCGCGGCATCTGTTTTGAATTCCGTTTCGGCAACCTCTGAAACCTCTTCCTCATTAAACTCCATTGCAAAATGGCTGCTGGTACGGCCACAGCGGGCTAGGTTTGCCCGTTGCTCGTTGATGTCTTCAGCCAATCTTTTTCCATCTTTTGGATCAAAATCATTGGCAATGACGGCCTGTGCAAATGTCTCCGCTTGATCAAAGTTTTCCAACCAATAGTGGAGTAATGCCAAGTTGTACAGGCAGGCGTATTTGAGTTTTTTCCCAGCTTTGTCGGCGGCGTCATACTTGTCTTTTTGTTTGTCAAAAAATTCTATCGCCGCCTGACTCCGTATGCGAACGGAATCAAGGGGTTTGTTGGACCGCATGTAAGAAAAGGCAGCATTGGCATCCTTGAGCGCTTGTTGAAACCCTGCATAATCCGGATGTTTTTCCGTATCCAGTATTTGCAGATTAAAGGATGCCGAGATGGACGCGTAACCAAAGATCTTTGCCAGATCCTCTTTCATTTCAGCCAGGGCGGCATAGATGGCCGCCTGGTCCTGTTTTCCAACATCCGACCCAAGACCGTTTTTGGAGTATGTGTTGGCCTCCGTTGTCGAATTAAAATAGGGACTTTTGACTACCTGGGCGGCTTCATTCCATGATTTTTGGTACAGAATTTTTTCTGTTTTGTCTCGCAATTTGGCACTGACCGCATGTATGAATTTGGCTTCAACGTAATAGGAGGTGGTCGTTATCTCTTTGCCGTTCTTGTCCTTGGAGGTAGAGGTACTGTTTTTCAATTCGGCACCTCCATCGTAACGGAAATCGGTCAGTGAGACTTCAATATTGAAATCGCCTCCTTTTGCAATCTTCTTGTACCCGGGTACTTCTGTATATTTAAGTACCGATTTTTCACTCATGCCGACCTTCTGCAAATCATTGGGTTTGACAGAAACAATGACACTGTAATACTTGTAATCGGCCGGAAAGGGCTTTTTAGGCATCCTTAAATATTGTACAGGAACCTTTTCTCCATCCAGGTCAACTTTTTGTGCTTGAACAGATAATGTAAAAAACGAGGTAGCTAGCAGCAGTAGAATTTGCTTCATTGTTGAGAAAGTTTGAAATGATTAAGCCGTAAAAGTAGTGATGGGAGATGTGGTAGGCGCCTGTTTATCTGGTCTTAGCCAATACTTTACATTAAAATCCGTGTCCCATCCGTGTCATCCGTGGCCCATCCACGCGTAGTGGGCCACGGATGTCGCGGATTAGACACGGATTTTCACGGATAATAAATCTTTCGTTCGTACCATTGCATCGTAAAAAAGACCATTTAAAGAACAAACCCTAAGTACGATGCTCCCATTGCGCGTTTTTATCTCTTACTCGCACAACTCAAACGACCGCCCGCTGCTCGATCAACTGATCCGCCACATCTCCCCATTAGCACAGCAGGGGAAGCTTTCTATTTGGGAAGATTCCATGATTTTGGCTGGCAGCAACTGGGACGAGGTCATTACCACCGAAATCCGCCGGGCAGATATCGTTGTATTTCTGGTCAGCAGCGATTACCTCGCCTCCGATTACGTCAACCGCATCGAAGTACCCATTGCCATGCAACGGCAGGCCGACGGATTGTGCGCCGTAGTGCCCGTGCTGCTACGCGCCTGCTTTTTTGAACTCATGCCTTATGCTGCGTATGAGTTTTTGCCCAAAACGGCCCACGACCAACGCCTGGTACCGCTTGACCAGTGGGTAAACAAAGACGAGGCTTTTGCCACCATCGTGCGGCGACTCAACTTGCTCGTGAAACAAACCGAAACGCCCGCCGCCACGCCTGTTACGCGCCCTGTTTCAGCTGCCCAAACGCCCACAGCTTCCACCATTTCAACCCTTGAGCGCAAGGGCTACGAACAACAACTTAATTTAGCCACTCAAAAACAACAGCACCTCCAAACCGCCCTGCTACTGGAAACCGACCCCTCCCGACAATTTGCCCTTGAACACGAAATCCAAAAATTGGACAACACCATCAGCCTCTTGAAAAGCAAACTGCAAGCATGAGCTATTCCCACGACGAAATAACCGGCTTTGAACAGGAATTAAAACTTATCCTGCAAAAACTCACCGCACTCCGCACCGCGCTGATTATCGAAACCAATGCCGCTGAAAAGTTTCAACTCGAATATCAGGTACAACAACTCGAAATCCGCGAAACCGCGCTCAAAAAGAACCTGGCCGATGCCTACGAGCTTGGCACCGACAGCGGCAAGGAACGCCTGCGCGAAAAAATATACGATCTGAAAATCTCCGAAGCCATGGGCCGCCTCCATTTGGTCAATTGCAACCGCTCAGAAGTGCGTGACCGATTCGAGGAAGGCTTCGACCACCGACAAAAAGCAGGCGCCATCAACCATTTTTACTTCCTGAGTGCCTGCCCCACGCAGTTGCCGCCCTCACTCGGCGAACGCATGGTGTACGAACTGCTGGCAGATTGGCTCGACGAAGGCCCCGATGCCGTGCACTGCCGCTTTGATCCCAAAAATCACGACCGCGTAAAAATAGAAAAACTGCCGCTTGGATATTCTGTGGAGAAATCGCAGGAGCTGTTCCGCGAGTTTTGCACCCGATGGTTCGGCTGGGAACAAAATCAGGATTTTGCCGAGGCCATTTCGGCCAATCAAGTGCCCAAAGCCCGCCACAAATACAGCATTCTGCCATTCTACATCCGCAAAAATGAGTGGAAGCCTTTCTTCGCAGCATACTTCGAATGGATGGCCGAACAACTCGCCCAGCGCCCCCTGAACGGCCCGATATTGATGGTATTCATCGTGGTGTACCACGAAGGCCTGCACCGCGAACGCGACGAAAAATCCCTCGAAATACTCTCTGCCATTGACCTTTTGTGCGAAAAACACCCCAATGCAGGGCATTTCTACCCGCTCGAACCCGTACTCGAATCTGAACTCCGCGACTGGTTCAACGACCTCGGCGAACGCAACAACGCCCGCCTCCAACCCGTGCTGGATACCCTCACAGAGGGCCTTCCCGAAGCAGAATTGCAGCAATTTAAAAACTCGAAACAGCTCAATATGGACCGCGTAGAACTGGTACAAGAACTGGTTTTTGACCTCTACAACAAATAGTTATGAATTTATCGCACCAACCCGACAATCCGCAGGCCCGACAACTGCCCCCTCGCCCGGCAGCCTCCAAATTCAACGCTCCGGAACATTATCGCCCCTCGCCCGAACTTTGGGCGGCGGTACAGACGGCCCTTAGTCTGGGCCTGCCTCTGCTCGTGACCGGAGAACCCGGCTGCGGCAAAACCGACCTCGCCGCGCACATTGCCTGGTATTACGGCCTGGGCAAGCCGGAGGAATTCAACGGGCAAACCTCTTCTTCGGTCACCGACCTGTTTTACCGCTACGACGCCCTGCGGCATTTCCAGCACGCCCAGGTGATGAAACAGGCACTCACACCAGAGGTAGTGGAGCGCGACTACGTGCAGTACCAAGCCCTCGGCGCGGCCATCAAAAGCGGCCAAACCCGCGTGGTGCTGCTCGACGAAATTGACAAAGCGCCCCGTGACCTGCCCAACAACCTGCTGGCTGCGCTCGACAGGCTCCGCTTCGACGTGCCCGAAACGGGCGACCCCCAGCGCTTCAGCTATCAAGCCCAACCGGAACACCGGCCTATCATCATTCTGACCTCTAACTCCGAAAAGGGCCTGCCCGACCCCTTCCTGCGCCGCGTGGCTTTTTTCGACATCAAATTCCCCGGAGAAGCGGATTTACTGCTGATTTTGAAAGACAAACTCGACAACTTTGCCCAACTGGATGCCCCAAAAACCATCGGCCTGTTTGAAAAAATACGCGCTGCCGAACTCGGCGTGCTCAACAAAAAACCCGCCACCGCCGAATTGTTGCACTGGGCCAGCGCCCTGCTTCAGCTGGGCGTGGACACGGCCCAATTGGACAACCCGCGCGGCCTCAATGGGCAGCAGAAAGCCTTGCTTGGGCATTCACTTTCGGTGTTGGCGAAGACAAGGGCGGACCTCAAAACCCTGCAAGATGCCATTGGGATTTAGGGGATGCTGAAGGTGCGTAGCACCCTAAACGTCGGTAGAAATGTTCATCGGTTGGTAAACGAATATGAGTCATCCCGAATTTTGATTTTAATACGTCCCAGCGGGACGGAATCTTTGTAGAAATGTTGTTTTCGATGCATAAGCGTGCCGTAGGTACGCTATCTGTGGTTTTTTA
>JANMME010000592.1:0-6790 GCA_031373015.1 Saprospiraceae bacterium | reverse complement strand
CTGTCGTCCAGATCGGCAGCGAGTTCTTCTGATTCATGTTGAGTATCTAGTGAAATGGTTTGATCTATCTCCAAACGGCTCGGGGGGCGTTTGGAAATGATTAAAATGGTGTGTCTGGTTTTCAATCTGTTCAACAAGCGCGCTACCCGTCCGGCTTGTCGGCTGTCCAAATGCGCAAAAGGTTCGTCCAACAATATGATCCGTTTTTCGGTCAGCAATGCCCGAATGACTTGAAGCAGGGCTATTTGGCCGGCAGACAGGTTGCGGGCCTGCTCTTCTAAATGGAAATCGAGGGTCTGTTCGTCAGATTCGGCCAAAGAAAAGCCCAGTTTGTGAAGCAATTCAAGGGCTTTTTCACGTTTTTCAGGGTTTTCGTTGTAGGAAATGGCCTGAAAAACGGTGTTACCCAGCAAGGGGGTTTCAGGTGAAACGATGGTCACTTTTTTCCGGACTTCGAAGGGCGATACCTCTGCAAGATCAATGCCGTCGAAACGAACCGCTCCTTGCGCTGGTTCGTAGATCTTCTGAATGAGTTTGAGCACCGTGGATTTCCCTGTAGCATGTTGGCCTTGCAACACGGTGATCGAATGGGGTTCGATCCTGAAACAGAGATTGTTTAACAGGCTTTTATCCTTTGAAAATGAAAACGATACATGGTCAAACTCAATGAGGCCTTCCATTTTTTCAGGCAAGACCCCTGTTTCCCTGTTCTCGACCGTTTTGTCCAATAGATTGGTCAATTTGGTCAGAGAAGCGGTTCCAGACTGCCACACCAGGTTGACTTCGAGCACCCGCTGGAGTACCGTATGCATGTGCAGGAGCAACAACACGAAGGCAAAAAAGTCACCATGGCTGGTATTGCCCTGGGTTGCTGACGACAATGCCAGCCACAATACAAAGCCGAGCGTGCCATAAAAAAACAAAGGGAACAAAGCCTGGATCAATGCAGAAAACCGAAAAAAACGCAGCCCATAGCGAAAAAGCCGGCCGCTTTCCCGGGCATAACGTTCCGTTTCTTGCCGTTCGCGGTTAAAACTCTTGACGGTGTAAAACGCCTGCAAACGCTCGCTTACAAAACCCAGACTCTTAGAGCGCTGACTGCGCCTGTCAAAAGTTGTAAGGCGCAAACGGCGGCTCAAGGCAAAAACAAAACCAGCAGCAAGGACCCAGGCCCCTAATACAAAAACGGTCAAACGGCCCTCTAATGCAAACAAAGCAGCGAAGGCGGCTACAAGAAAAAAGAGATCGCCAGCGAAGAGCAGTATGCCTCGGTTCACAAACTCCCGAATGGCATTCAGGTCGCCACTATACCGCAATAGGTATTTCCCAGTGGGTCGTTGGCGGTGCGCCTTCATGTTCATGCGCATCTGATGGGCAAAGACATGCTCTCGAAGTGATCGGGAGAATCGTTCGCCCAGCAGCCCTGTCCAGTATTTCTCAAGAAAATACAACAAGGATTTCAGCAGCACCAGTGCTCCGAAAAACACAAAAAATCGCTGCGTACTGTCAATGAAAGAGAACAAATGGTGTAGCAATTGCCCTTTCAAACTTTGTTCCTTCAGACCCGCCTCATAAAAAAGTCCGATGCTCAGGGGAAGTAAAACATTTAGTAAATTGCTGAACAACAGCGTAAAGAGCACCCCCGCCACCAAAGGGCGATGCTGCCGGACAAAGTCTGTGATGAGGGCACGCGATATCGTCATTATGCAAATTCTAAAACCTGCTCTATTGCATTTTCCTGGGGCATTTCATCGGCAAAAATATGGTTAAAATCACCGTTTGATACTTCGTAAATGGTATAAACAGGGATGTCCAAATGATCTTTTACCTCTTGTATCAGCAGGGGACTCATGGTAAAACGCCCGCTAATGGCGGATACTTCGATTCCCCAACTGTTCAGCAATTCCGCTCCATGGAACGCGCTAAGGCTATCGCCACAACTGAACACCGTGCGGTGAATGGTCTTCATAAACGCCTTGTCTTTCAGGAGGAACATGGTCTCACGCTGCATTAATCCATCTGCAATTTCCATAACAATAAAGTCCAGGTTTTCTGGTGCAAGCCGGTCAAGGAGGGTCTGGTAAATGTCTAAAATTTCTTCTTTGCTGCACATATAGGTGGATGGATAGCCCATGTCGCTAAAATCAGAAACCATATCTGCCCCACAGTCGAGCACAAATTCACGGTCGCGGGTATAACAAGTGCCCGTGAGTTTGATAAAAGCAACTTTAAAGCCGCCTTTTGCCAATCCGCGAGCAGTGAACGCTGCCGTTGTGGTCTTGCCACTGTCCATGGTCGAGCCAATGGAAAGGATGACCTTGCAGGGCGTTTCGCCCCGGAACTTGTGGCGTTTTTTGTGGTAAAACTTCGTATTGATGACGTCGCCATTTTCGTCGCAGCAATACCCGATGAGCCGGACGGTGGTTGGCTCTATATCCTTGAGTGACCAGTTTTTTGATTTGACAATGCCAATTACACCGCCCGCGCCGAGTATTTCATAAACATTGTCGGGGGTTGGGCCTTCGGGCACATAGCCTTCGTACTGAGCGGTAGCGTAGCGGTCGGCAAAAGTGGCCAGGATTTGGTCGCCGGGGAAAATGGCGCGGTTTCGGCCATCTACCATTTGAGAATTTTCGTGCTTTCCCGTTTCAATTATTTCAAAGACAGCCAAATCACCCGCCTTCATGGGGTGCGTTTGGATAATCTCGTTGTTCAGCGTATAATTTTTGACGTCCCGCGAAATGATGGTTCGTTTCAGTTTCATAACTTTTGAATTGAATGTGCGGTGAAATTTTATTGATTCGAATGAAAAACCTTCCCTGCGACGAGCAGGCGGTCTTCTGAAAAAATGCGATAAAGCAAAATGCCTGTGGGCAAATCTGTGAGGGAATATTGGGTATTGGAACCTCCGAAGAAGTGCTGAACCCGCAATCTGCGCCCTGTTGCATCACATAGTTCCATCATGAGGTTTTCATTGGGAGGCAGGCCATGAAAAGTCAGCGTTTGGGTGGCCGGATTGGGATAAACCTGAATGGATTGTTCTACGGGCGTTTGGGTGTTCACTACCATACCGCTGTATTTGATGACGAGCAAATCGCGTTGGTGGCCGGGCAGAACGGTGCTGCCTCCGATGTAGAAATCGTTGCCGTTCAAGAGCATTGTGTTGGGTATGTCATTGCCATTGGTTTCGGCACCATCGTAGGTATCAGACCAAAGTTCCTTCCCGTTGGTGTCAAAAATGTAGGCCAACAGGTTGAAATTTGGAACCGCAGCGGTGCCCACATTACCATGCCCAACAAGGTAAATTTGGCCATTTGATTGAAGCGCCATCGCGTCGGGCGCATATTCGGTATCACTTGACGGACTTACGTTTTTTACCCAGATTATGGAGCCATCCGGGCCATGTTTGAGCAAGACAATGCCATAAACTACCCCGATTCCAGGCTTAGTATCCACTTTACCAGTCGTAATGACATCGCCATTATTGTCTATGGCCATCGCCACCGCCACGTCATCGCTGCCGACTGAGTTGTTGTAAAGAACAGTCCAGAGCAATACTCCTGAAGGACTGTATTTGAGCAAAACCATGTCATGAAGGCTGTCGGCCCCAATTGGGGCAGTATTGGCCAGCACATAAATATTGCCGGCGGCATCCAGGTCCATATCTACGGGCACGTCGTCGGAGGCATTGGTGGCCCATTGTTTCACCCAAACCTGATTGCCGTTGCCGTCATATTTCAACAAGAAAACATCATGGTCAACTCCATTGAATGATCTGCCCGCAACATAAATTTGATCGGGGTCTTTGGCCTTTATCACGACGCCTCTTTCTGACTTTGTAGCCGCTGTATCAGCCTCGTATTTTTTTACCCACAAAGTGGCGCCATCACTTTCTCGCAGCTTCAATGTGTAACACACATCATTGGATATGGGACCTGCTTGCTGGTCGCTACGGCCCGTAAGCAACAGATTGCCATTGCCATCGCTGATCATATCGTAGGCGCGTTCCGTTCCATTTGCCCCGCCGTTGATGTTTTTGTCCCAAATGGTATCGCAGCTGGCATTAAATTTTGCAATATAAATATCATTGGAAGTACCGCTGTTTCTGACGTAGCCCATGGCGATCGGGAATCCGTCATTCCCCATTAACAGACCCTGAGCATCATCTATCGCGCTGGCGGCGCTGCCATTTTCAACATAGCGGCAGGCAAAAGTGCCGTCTGGATTGAAATGTGTCATGGTCAGATTCCGGTTGTCGCCATTGCTGACGGTGTAGCCGGCTGCGTACACATTGCCAGAATTATCTACAGCCAGATGGCGTACCGAATCATTGTTGTCCCCTACTCCATTGAATTGCTTTTCAATAAGTTGCGCGCCAGTGCCTGAATAATGTAGGAATAAAGTGTTCCTGAAAGTGGTACTATCTTCGGCGTACCCTGCCAAGACACATCCATCGCTACCATCCGCACTTATGGCATTGCTACCGTTGTCACGATTTGCGACGCCTTGATAGATGGCGCGCCATTGTTCAGTGCCGTTGGAGGCTTGGTATCTTAGCGTAACGATCTCATTGTCAATCGTTAATCCAGGATCATTGTCTCCGCGACCCGTTATGAATACATGGCCCGTGGCATCCACAGCAATGGCTGTCGGAAACTCATCTTGGGACTGCTGACCGTCATAACGTACTGCCCACAGCGGACTGCCATTACTAGAGAACGCGACGGTTGCAATATCCCAATTACGGGTAGCGTCAAAATTCTGATCGCTTTGCCCGGTAATAAATACGCTGCCTGCTGCATCCGTTGTAATAGCAAGTGCCCTGTCGTCGTCCACAAAATCGTATGCTTTTTGCCACAAGGCTGTGCCAGTGGGCGTATATTTCAACACCCAAAAATCGTCGTTATCCCCATTATTACTTTGACCCGTTACAAGCAGGTTGCCCGAAGGGTCCAAGCTGAGCGCAGTAGCCCTGTCGCGGCCGCCCCGGTCGTCGTATTTGATCCATTGTTGATTGCCAGAGGCATTGTAGCTAATGGTCACATAGTCATCATTTTGGCCATTGTCACTGCGCCCGGTCACGAAAACCTGCCCTGCCGTGTTTGTAGCGACAGCAACTGCGCGGTCAATGGCATCTCCAAAACCATTGAATCGCTTTGCCCAAATCAGCGCGCCATTTACGTCGTATTTTAAGGTCAGGTAATCATCGTTTTCACCTGCGCCACCGTCGCCGTCGCTGAGCCCCGTAACCACAATGTTTCCGGAAGCATCTACTGCGAGTGCGTTGGGCTGGTCGTATTCACCGATGAAGTCATACCGGCGCGACCAAAGGGTATCGCCTGCAGCGCTCAATTTGACCGTCCAAAAATCCTCGCTCGTATTGTCACCTTTTGAAATGCCGGTTGCAATTATCTCACCAGACGGAGCCAAGGCCAGTGCCACTACTTCATCGGCAGCATGTCCGTTTCCGTCCAGTTGAAGCGTCCAAAGCATGTAGCCCGATGCATCGGTTTTTGCAATCAAAAAGTCGCGGTCTGCACCGGGATTTACGGTGGATCCACCGAGGTAATAATTGCCTGCCGGATCACGTAACACGCAAGTGTATCGGTCATTGAAATCACCTTGCCCATTGTGGGTGGCCACCCATTGTCTGGTAATTTGAGCCTGAACGCTCATTACCAAAAGCAAGGTCATTGAAGTGAGAATCAGTTTTATCACGAGAATTTTTCTGTTTAAAATGGATTGATTACAAAAAATGATCTATCGAATCAAGGTTACATCACCGCTCAAAACGGTGGTGGTTCCATCAGCATACACTATTTCTGCCCACCAGATATAAACACCGGGTGCTGCAGGGTTTCCGCGCGAATTCCCATCCCAGCCGTCCGTTGTATTGTTGGACAATGCATTGATGCGCTGATAAACCAATTCTCCCCATCGGTCGTACACCTGAAGTTTGGGCATGCGTATTACCGATTGGTCCGTAAATAAATTGAAAGTAACATTCAGGCCATCCCCGTCGGGAGCAAAAGCCGTAGGGGCATAGACCCCGCGTTTCTTTTCGACCAAAATCTGTACCGAATTACTTGCAGAACAACCATTTACGTCAAAAACCGTAAGACTATACCGTGCGCTATGCAACGGCGTCACAATAGGATCGGGACAATCCTGACAACTCAACGAATCAGGGCTTAACCAGGCCCAGATGGCAGGTTGAAAATCAAGCTGAGCATTTAGTTGGACGCTGTTGCCAAGAAAAATAGTTTGAGTGGGGCCTAAATCAACCTGCAATTCCTCCCAGGTTATGGTGGTTACAACCGTAGAATCACAGCCATTCGAACCGACCAAAGTTTGGGTCACCACCCCCGCGTTGGCCCGGTCGCAGGTCGTGGCCGAGACGTTGGTGGTTACAGGCGAGCCCAAAGTCGTCGTGGTTACCACGGTGGAATCGCAGCCGTTTGAGCCGACCAATGTTTGTGAAACGACTCCAACATTGGCCGGGTCGCAGGTCGTGGCCGAGACGTTTTTGGTGACTGAAGACAACAAGGTCGTCGTTGTCACCACGATGGAATCGCAGCCGTTTGAGCTGACCAATGTCTGGGAAACCGCCCCAACGTTCGCCGGGTCGCAGGTCGTGGCCGAAATGTTCGTGGTCACGGGCGGCCACAATGTCGTCGTCGTCACCACGATGGAATCGCAGCCGTTTGAGCCGACAAATGTTTGTGAAACGACTCCAACATTGGCCGGGTCGCAGGTCGTGGCCGAGACGTTTTTGGTGACTGAAGGCAAC
>JANMME010000591.1:0-9532 GCA_031373015.1 Saprospiraceae bacterium | reverse complement strand
GTTGCGGGTAGAATTATTGCTCATAAAAAGTGATGATAGGATAAGGTTTGTGGAGGCAAACGTAATTCAAATTTGCTTGTCAAAGCGCATAGAGTGTTCTTGGCAAAAATACCTATTGTTGCGTCTTGGAGACTAAGAGGGGGTGGAACGCGGATGACAAAGTAGAATTAGTGCTCTACTCCGCTAAGAAGTACATCGGCGGCCACAGTGATGTCATTGCAGCCTTTGAAGCAGTGGGCGGCGAACCGGAAGCCTTGGCTCTTTTGAACCACCTGAAGTTGGTCAAACTCGCGGTCAGCCTAGGCAGCACCGAATCGCTGGCACAACACCCGGCTTCGATGACGCATGCGGGCGTGGCACCAGAGGAAAAACTGGCTTATGGCATCACGGACAACCTCGTGTAGGTGTGGAAAATGTGGAAGATCTGTGGTGGGATTTGGAGCAGGCACTGGTGGAAGTTCCTCAAAAATGCTTGAAATACTCAAACGGCTCCTTGCAATCCTTGCAGGTGTACAATGATTTGCAAGCTGTTGCACCAAATTGACTCACCAATTGTGTGTTCTCTGAATCGCAGCGCGGGCAGGGAATTGGAGGTGGCGGGGCAAATGGGTCGTCGCCCAGAACCTCTTTCACGGGCGGAGCAATCCCATAGCGCCGAAGTTTTTCTTTGGCTTCGGGACTGAGCCAGTCGGTGGTCCAGGCCGGACTGTACACCGTGGTGATTTTCAAGTTGTCGAAACCCTGATCGTGCATGGCCGCCTGTATTTCAGCCACAAACAAGTTCATGGCGGGGCAGCCTGTATAGGTGGGGGTAACCACGATCTCCAGCGAGTTGCCATCGTATCTGACATCGCGCACCACCCCCAATTCCAGGATGCTGATGACTGGAATCTCCGGGTCGGGAATGAGCGAGAGCCGTTCCCAAACGAGTTCTTCTATGCCTATGAAATCGGGTTGCATGATTAGATGGTTTAAAACAGACCTTAGATTAACCGCAGAGGCGCGGAGACGCAGCGTTCAAAGACTCTGCGCCTCTGCGGTTTTTTTTTCACCACTTCGCCCCCGGATAAGCCCGCTGCAAATACTGCATTTCAGCCAGCATACGGCCCAAGTGCTCCGTATGTGCCGTGTAGTTTGTCACAAATTCATCGGAAGGGCGGCGCAAGCCTGATTGCAAAATCACACGAATGGTTTGAACCATCCAGTCCATGGCTATTTCCTCTGCATCGGGCGCAATGCCCTGCTCTGCCAATACCTTCTCATAAGGCTTTGATGTCAACATTTCAGGGGTGTGTTTCCACAAGTCGTTGAATGCCTGCTGAATACGGCGATGGCTTTCGGCCGTGCCCAGGCCTAATCGTTGTATCCATGCCGACGTATGTCGTTGATGATAGATAGATTCTTTCAGGAATCGTTCCGAGATGCCAGCCAACATTTCATTGTTGCTTTTTTGCAGTTTTTGGTAGAGCAGGCATTGATAAACATCTACCATAAATTGCCGTGCGATCACGTATGCAAAATCGGTATTGGGCTGTTCCACAAGCCTCCAATTGCAAAATTCGTCCACCGGGCGGAGATAACTCAGGTCGTCTTCCGAACGGCCCTTTCCTTCCACTTCTCCGGCGTATTGCAGCATGGCTTCGGCTTGACCGATGTGGTCGAGGGCGAAATTGGTGAGGGCAATATCTTCCTCTAAAAAAGGCCCCTTGCTGCACATTTCGGATAGCCGATGCCCGAGGATCAAATTGCTGTCGCCCAATCGAAGGCAGTATTGAAACACAGCTAGTTGCGTATCCATAATCATAGGTTTTGAACCCCCTCGGGGACTTCGTAAAAAGTTGGTCTTGCCGCATAAGCCGCTGCCGCCTCCCGTACCCAAGCGCCTTCTGCGTGAACGCTTTTATGGTGTTCCATACGCTCGCGGTTGCAAGGGCCGTCGCCATGTATGACACGGTTGAATTCCTCCCAATTGATCTCACCGGTATCATAATGGCCGGCAGCCTCATTCCAGTGGAGTTTAGGGTCAGGGATCTTTAGCCCGAGGTAAACGGCTTGCGGCACCGTTTTGTCAATAAACCGTTGGCGCAGTTCGTCGTTGCTGGCGCGTTTTATTTTCCAGAGCATGCCTTTTGTGGTGCGCGACGACTGGTTGTCGTGCGGGCCAAACATCATCAGTGCCGGCCACCACCAACGGTTGAGGGCATCTTGGGCCATCTCGTTTTGTTCAGGGGTTCCTTTTGCCATTTTCAGCATGATCTCATATCCCTGGCGCTGGTGGAAACTTTCCTCGTTGCAAATCCGCAGCATGGCGCGGGAATACGGCCCAAAAGAAGTCCGCCGCAACGAAAGTTGGTTCGTCACTGCCGCGCCATCCACCAGCCAGCCGATGGCCCCAATGTCTGCCCAGTTGAGGGTAGGGTAGTTGAACACGCTGGAATATTTTGCCTTCCCGACGTGCAATTGCTCGATCATCTCGTCGCGGCTGATGCCAAGTGTCTCGGCGGCGCTGTAGAGATAGAGTCCATGCCCGGCTTCGTCCTGAATCTTGGCGAGCAGGATTTTTTTGGCCCGCAGGGTAGGGGCGCGGGTGATCCAATTGCCTTCCGGCTGCATTCCAATCACCTCAGAATGAGCGTGCTGGCTGATCTGCCGGATGTTGTGCGTCCGATAATCATCGGGCATCCAGTCTTTCGGTTCTATCTTTTCTTCAGTATCTATGTACTGTTGAAATTCGTGCAATTTTTCTTGAAAATCCATAGGTAGAGATTTTGGATTTTGGATTTTGGATTTACGATTGTTTTGGTCCCAAAAAAATCAGGACCCTAGCCTTCTTCGGATCAAAACAATCGTAAATCGTAATTCCAAAATCGTAAATTAAAGCGTTCCTCTACGCCGCTGCTCATCTTCAATAGATTCAAACAGCGCCTTGAAATTGCCTTTTCCAAAGGATTTGGCGCCTTTGCGCTGAATGATCTCAAAGAACATCGTCGGGCGGTCTTCCACGGGCTTGGTGAAAATCTGGAGCAGATAACCCTCGTCATCGCGGTCTACCATGATGCCGAGTTCTTTTAGCTTCTGGAGATTTTCGTCAATGATGCCCACACGATCGGCCACCGTGTCGTAGTAAGATCCGGGCACGTGCAAAAACTCTACGCCGCGTTTGCGCATCTCGCTCACCGTGAACACGATATCATCCGTGGCCACGGCGATGTGCTGACAGCCAGGACCTTCGTAGAACTCAATGTATTCTTCGATCTGCGACTTCTTTTTGCCCTCTGCCGGTTCATTGATAGGGAATTTGATGCGGCCGTTGCCATTCGTCATCACCTTCGACATGAGCGCTGAGTATTCGGTTGAGATGTCCTTGTCGTCGAAGGAAATCAGGTTGGCAAAGCCCATGACCTCATTGTAAAATTTTGCCCACACATTCATCTGGTTCCAGCCTACATTCCCCACAATATGGTCAATGAATTTCAAGCCCGTTTCGGTCGGATTGTAGTTCGAAATCCAAGGCTCGTAACCGGGCAAAAACACGCCCTTGTAGTTTTTTCGTTCCACAAAAACATGCACCGTATCGCCGTAAGTATGAATGCCGGAGCGCGCGACTTCGCCGAAGTCGTCGTGCTCTACAATGGGTTCCAGATAGGGCCTTGCACCCCGCTGTGTGGTTTCGTGGAAGGCCGCATGAGCATCGTCCACCCACAACGCGATGACTTTTACCCCGTCGCCATGGTGTTTGATATGCTCGGCGATAGGAGAGTGGGAAGTGAGGGGCGTGGTAAGCACCAGCCTGATTTTTCCCTGTGCGAGCACGTACGAGGTGCGATCGCGTACGCCCGTTTCTAAGCCCGCGTAGGCCAAGGATTGAAATCCAAAGGCCGTTTTGTAGAAATGGGCAGCCTGTTTGGCGTTCCCGACATAGAGTTCGACATAGTCTGTGCCCAACAAGGGCAGGAAATCTTCAGCCTCCGTGAATATTTTCTGGAGGCCGTAGTTGTAGTTCTGGATGTTGGTCAAGGTTGTCATAATGGATTGATTCGATTGTGACGATTGATTCGATTGGTGGGATTGATTCGATTGGGACGACTGATTCGATTGACCGATTAACCGATTGAATGGATTGAGAAACGCCCCAATCGAATCAATCCCACCAATCGAATCAATCGAATCAATCTAGCCAGGATTTATAATAGTCTTCCACTTCCATATTCATGGCTACCTCGGTGATTTTCATGGGTTTAAACGGGTCTATCATCACCGCCAATTCCTCAGTGGATGTTTTGCCAATGCTGCGTTCGATGGCACCGGGGTGTGGGCCGTGGGGAATGCCACCCGGGTGAAGGGTCAGTTGACCTTTTTGGATGTTGTTTCTCGACATGAAATCACCATCCACGTAGTAGAGGATTTCGTCGGAATCAATGTTGCTGTGGTGATAAGGCGCCGGAATGGCCTTTGGGTGGTAGTCGTAAAGGCGTGGCACAAAGGAACAGACCACAAAGCCTGCGGCCTCGAATTGCTGGTGAATCGGCGGCGGCAAATGCACCCGGCCCGTAATGGGCTCAAAATCAAAGATGGACATGCCCCAAGGGTAGTGATTGCCGTCCCAGCCCACCAGATCAAAGGGGTGCGTGCCATAGACGTAGGGGTAAATCATGCCTTGTTTCTTGATTTTTACCAGAAAGTCGCCATGCTCGTCGTGGGTTTCGAGGTCCTGCGGCAATTTGAAATCGCGCTCACAAAAAGGCGCATGCTCCAGCATTTGCCCGTACTGATTGCGGTATCGCCCCGGAATTTCTATGGGACTGAAGGACTCGATGAACAATAGCCGATTCTGCGTGGTCAGGAAATGAATCTTGTAGATCGTGCCTCGCGGGATGACGATATAATCGCCGTAATCAAACGGGATTTGACCGTACATGGTCTCCACCCACCCGTGGCCCTTGTGGACGAAGATCATCTCGTCCGCATCTGCATTTTTGAAAAAGTAATCCCGGGTGCTTTCGTGCGGGGCGGCCAGGCCGATGTGCAGGTCATTGTTGACAAACAAGGTCTTGCGGCTCTCCAGATAATCGTCAATATATGGCAGATCGAAGCCTTTGAAACTCAGGGCTGAGAGGTTTTTCTCAATCGCGATTTCCGGCTCAACGCTAAAGGGTGTCCCTTTTTCCTTGACAATCGTGGGCGGATAAAGGTGATACACCAGCGAAGAAACCCCCGAAAAGCCTTGAGTGCCAACGAGTTCTTCCTGATAGAGCACCCCCGCGTGATTGCGGAACTGGGTGTGTCGTTTGTGCGGGATTTTGCCAGCGCGGTGGTATACAGGCATAGAATAAGGTTGTTTTCCGGCGAAGGTCGCCTGTGCCTAATGCCTGTAAAATGATATTAGTCAGCAGTAGGGCTGATTAATATCAGACTGGTATTGCGAAGCCTGATACCCTTAAAAAAGGCGAATGGCTCCGTTTTTTAAAATTGCGGCGACACTGCTTATTAAACAATAAAAACACTAAATTTATCATCAAATTAAGTATATTATGCTAAAAATATTCTATAGAGTTGGTTTTTATTATTTTTCATGACGGTTTAATGACGAAGATCACCTTAGAAGATGATCAGCGTCCTAATTATTGGGATTCGCATACCGCCACTTTTGACTTGAAAAAAGTTTTTAACCAACTCGTTTTATTATGAAACAAATTAAAGTTTTAACCGCTTTTGTGGCAGGCATCATCGTTTATTCATTCCTGATCCACAGCCTTTCCTGCACTAGGGAAGATGCCGTAGTTGGCGACCTCAATCCGTTTCCGGGTGAATACACTAAGGATACAGTTTTCGATGCAAGTACCAAATGGGACTTTGACAAAACCCACTCCAATGTATCTTGGGAAACTCCTTACAAGGGCGTTGGCTCCCTGCTGACGGGCCGCTTTAACACCTTTAATGCAGTACTTGATTTTATTGGAGACCAGCCAGATCAAATCAAAATGAGTGGTTTTGTGGTACTCTCTACTGTAAACACCAGCGAGCCTGGCCGCGATACAGGATGTCTGCGTACCACTTTTGGTTTGACGAAAGGAACGCCTTCCGATACGGCCAAGTTTGTCAGCAAAAAGGTAGAACTGGACCGGAAGGGCGGCTATATCGTTACCGCCGAAATGAGTTTCCATGGCGTTACGAAGGAGGTGACAATGCAACTCAATTACTCTGGCAAAACGTACTTCCCAAACACAACAGATGCTACAAAGTCTTATTGGGTTCAAGGCTTTACCGGCCAGTTTGAATTCAATGCGCTCAGTGACTATGCATTGGTTACTACCAATATCGCCGACAGGATAACTGTTAAAATGAACATTCTGTACCGCTACTATTGGGGTAGACCGTAGGCCTGGTTTAAAGACCCGAAAATCTGTGTGATGATCCGGCAAACCATGCCGAATTTTAAATCATTAAAAAATAACGAAACCATGCGAGAAATAACATTAAAAATCGCATTCGTAATAGGAGTACTACTGATGATTCAGTCCTGTTATTACGAATATCCACCTGAGCCAAGTCCCATAAATTTGGATAACGTGTCTTTCAAAAGGGATGTGTTGCCTGTTTTGTCGAATACTTGTGCTATAGCCGAATGCCATGACGGGACGAAGTATCCCGATTTGAGGGCCGATACTGTTTACGGAAATGTCACCTATGCTTATCGGGATTTGGTTATTGGAAGCCCCAGTTCAACCCCTAAGGGAGAGACTTTCGTCAACACGACTTTCCCGGACAAAAGCGTGCTCTTAGACGCTATTTTAAATGGTGTTGGAGGGATTGACATGCCACCGGATGGGGCCTTGTCCGCGAGAGACATTGACCTGATTCGGGCTTGGATGCTCAAAGGAGCTCTGAACGATTAAAGACAGATGTCGATCGCACCGAACTGTTTTCAGTTCGATTTTCTAAACTTTTAAATTTAGGGATGTCATGAATTCATATCAAACCATGCAATGGCGTATTACAACGCGATTGCCCCTTCTTCGCCATATTCTCTTGGGGTGCTGCCTATTATTACTCGCGCTCCCTGTTATGGCACAAGACGAAGAAGCCGCACAACCACTGGCTGAAAAGCCCGTAAAAAATACTTTTGAAAGTCTGCTCATCATTGACAATCAATCCGTGATGGTGCCGATCAAAAATACGTTTGAGTTTCAAATTCAGCACCGTTTCGGAACGATGCAAAACGGGTTGTCCGACCTTCTGGGCATGTATGCTCCCTCTAATATCCGATTGGGGTTTTTCTATACCCCCATCAACAACCTCGGGGTAGGCTTTGGTTTTTCCAAGAAAAACACCCTTTTGGATTTTAGCGCCAAGTATTCGTTGCTGAAACAGTATAAAGACTGGCGCAGGCCCGTATCTGTTACCTACTACGGCAATATGGCGCTCAATCCGAAGAAAAAGGCGAATATCGAAATTTACCACGAGTCTGACCGGCTTTCCTTTTTTCACCAGTTGATTGTTGCGCATAAATTCAACAAGTGGCTTTCTGTACAGATCGCTCCCAGCTTGTCGCACTATAACCTGCAAACATACAGGACATTGAAAAACGACCATTTTGCCATCGCATTTGGCGTTCAGGTAAAAGTCAAGGAGTCTATGGCGATTCTTTTGAACGTAGACCAGCCCATTACCCAGCACGACCAGCTCAATCCCAATCCTAACATAAGCCTCGGGTTACAGATGAGTACAAGTGGCCACACTTTTCAGATATTCATAGGCAACTATGATGGAATGGTGCCACAGGAAAACAATATGTACTTCTCAAAGAACGCCTACGATAATTTGGACGACTTCACTTATCACATGGCTGAAAGGTTCCGGATTGGCTTCAACATAACCCGCGCGTCGAACTATTGAAGATACTGTTAGCTTAGAATGATGGATGGGGGGGGGATGATAGTTGAATAAATATGATCATCTCCCCGCCAATCTTTTAATGTGATACATGGGTTATTGCCAAATTGGACGTCCCAGAGGGACGGAATCTTGGTAGAAAACGGGGGTAAATGCAGATTGGCGTGCCGTAGGTACGCTATCTACGCGCTTGAGATAGCGTACCTATGGCACGCCAAACCTTATTATCGTCTATTTTCTACTAAGATTTAGCCCCTCTGGGGCTGTGCCAAATTCGGCATAACCAAATGTTTTGCTATTCCTCGCAGTTAAACAACAGATAAAATGGAAGACAATAGCGAAAAGAAAAAACTGCCCCGGCGGGCCTTTATTGAAACAGGGCTGACCGCAGGCGTCGGTGTTGCTTTGGGTCTGGCCGTAAGTTCTTTGCTGGATAAAAGCGAAAACGAGCCGCCCGAAATGGTCAAAATGCTGACGGCCGACGGGAAATTGGTTGAGGTAGATAAACGCCACCTCCCCAAGATGTGCGGCAAGCCAGTGGCCGTTTCCAACGAAGAACTAAAGCATTGGATGGCGACAGAGCGTAAAAAATAGTAAACAGTTTAGGGTGGAACACGGATGACACGGATGAGACACGGATTTTCACAGATTTTTTGTGGAAGCATACAGAAATCTGTGCAAATCCGTGTCTCATCCGTCTCATCCGTGTTCCATCCTAATTTGAATGGCAGGTAGCGGGAACGCCGCAGCGCCATTCTTCACTTATTTCATTTCAGAAAATGAAACCAACAGTTCAGCAAAGCGACCGCCGGGATTTCCTGAAAAAGGGGCTTGGCATTGCCGTGGTGGCAAGTTCGGTGACGGCGCTCCATGCTTTCCAAACGGACAGCGTGGAATTGACCGGTGAAACGGTCAAGCTGCTTTCTCCCGAAGGGGAAATCGTAGAAATAGACAAAGGCTTCCTAAAGCCGATACCGAAAGTGCATATCTCACCACAAGCGGCGCGCCAAGGGATTCCTGACCGGCGCTTTGTCATGGTCATTGACCTGGCCCGCTGCAAAAACCTGCGAAAATGCCACGATGCCTGCGAAAAAATGCACCATTGCGGCCCGGACAATGAATTCCTCAAAGTCCTGAAAATGCAGGACACCAAGTTGGCCGCCCCCTACTGGCAGCCGACCATGTGCTTTCACTGCGACGAGCCGCCCTGTGTCAAAGTTTGTCCCGTAGATGCCACCTTCAAACGCGAGGATGGCATCGTGCTGATTGACACCGACCGTTGCATTGGCTGCCGTTTTTGCATGGTCGCCTGCCCGTATTCTGCCCGCACTTTTGATTGGAGCGAGCCCGAATTCCCGCTCGAAATAGCGCACCAGCACTACTCCCCGGAGACGAGCGTGCCAGCCAAAATGGGCACTGTTTCCAAATGCGATTTCTGTCCCGATATGGTGCGCCAAGGCGAAATGCCACACTGCGTTTCGGCCTGCCCGAACGGTGTTTTTTACTTCGGCGACGAATACGAAGATGCCGTCTCCAACGGCGACGAAACGGTGCGCCTCAGCGAATTGCTCCGCGACCGGGCGGGTTACCGCTATATGGAGGACATGGGTACCAAACCCCGGGTGTATTACCTGCCTCC
>JANMME010000574.1:0-5039 GCA_031373015.1 Saprospiraceae bacterium | reverse complement strand
GTTGGAGATATTCTCCAGGTGGCCGCGGTATTTGAGCCATGGGCCTGCCATCGAAATATGGTCGGTGGTGCACTTGCCCTTGGCTTTGATGAGTACGCGCATGTCGCTCAGCTCGCTGTTTGTAATGGGCTTAAAAGGCTTGAGCAATTGAAGGCGCTGGCTGTCTTTGGCGACGGCGATTTTGATCGCGGCTTTGGCCGGGGCGATGTAGCCGGCGTCTCCAACGTCGAATCCTGCTTTGGGAAGTTCGATGCCTTTGGGAGGCGTCAGTTTTACTTGCTCGCCTTTTTTATTTAGCAGCGTTCCTTTTTTCGGGTTGAACCTCAGGTCGCCCGCAATGGCAAATGCCGTTACGATTTCAGGCGAAGCCACAAACGCGTGGGTGTTTGCGTTGCCATCGTTGCGCTTGGAGAAGTTGCGGTTGTAGGAGGTCATGATGGAGTTCGGGCGATTCTCGTCGTCAATGTGCCGCGCCCATTGGCCGATGCAAGGGCCACAGGCGTTGGCGAGCACCATGCCGCCGATCTTTTCAAAATCGCTCAGAAGTCCGTCGCGTTCGGCGGTGAAGCGAATTTGCTCCGAGCCGGGCGTGATGGTAAATTCTGACTTGACTTCAATGCCTTGTTCATACGCCTGACGCGCGATGGAAGCCGCGCGGGTGAGGTCTTCATAACTGGAATTGGTGCAAGAGCCAATGAGACCGACTTCGAGTTTTGCCGGGTACTTGTTCTTTTTGACAGCAGCGGCGAATTTCGACAGCGGCCAAGCCAAGTCCGGCGTGAACGGCCCGTTGATGTGTGGCTCGAGTTTGCTTAGATCAATTTCGATCACTTGATCGAAGTATTTTTCCGGGTTGGCGTAGCATTCAGCGTCGCCCGTGAGGTAGTCGGCTACCTTGTTGCACATCGAAGCCACTTTGCTGCGGCCAGTGGCTTTGAGGTAGCGCGCCATGCTTTTGTCGTAGCCAAAAGTCGAGGTGGTGGCGCCTATTTCTGCGCCCATATTGCAGATGGTGCCTTTGCCCGTGCAGCTTATGCTTTGCGCACCGGGGCCAAAATATTCAACGATGGCGCCTGTTCCACCTTTTACGGTCAGGATGCCCGAGACTTTGAGGATCACGTCTTTGGGAGAAGACCAACCGCGCAGTTTGCCGGTGAGTTTCACGCCGATGAGTTTGGGCATTTGAAGTTCCCAAGCCATGCCGCTCATGGCATCCACGGCATCTGCGCCGCCTACGCCGATGGCGACCATACCAAGACCACCCGCGTTGACGGTGTGGGAGTCGGTACCGATCATCATGCCGCCGGGGAAGGCGTAGTTTTCAAGCACAATTTGGTGAATAATGCCTGCGCCGGGTTTCCAGAATCCGATGCCATATTTTTGCGAAACCGTGCTGAGAAAATCAAAAACTTCTTTGTTTTTGTCCAAAGCCACGGCCATATCCTTTACCGCACCTACTTCGGCAGTAATCAGGTGATCGCAGTGAACAGTGCTGGGCACGGCCACCTTCTTGCGCCCGCAAGTCATAAATTGCAACAAGGCCATTTGGGCTGTTGCATCCTGCATGGCAACACGGTCTACCTGAAAAAAGACGTAATCGCCGCCGCGCTTGTAATCGGCGAGCGGGTTGTCAGGGTGCAGGTGGGCGAAAAGGATTTTTTCGGAAAGGGTGAGCGGGCGTGTCAGTTTGGCTTTGGCGGCGTCCACGCGGGTGGGTAAAGAGGCGTAGAACGCCTTGAGCATTTTTAGGTCGAATATTGTCGAGGCCATTTCTTGTGTTTTTTCGTCAAAAATTGCGCAAATGTAGGGCTTTTGCTTCCAAAAGGTAACGACATAATAAGGGAAAAGTTCAGGATTAAGAGTTCCTTATATGGTTATTCAAAGAATCATCTCGAACATAAATGTCCGAAACTACTACGGCTCTTTTTGCTTCACTCAAATAAATCTCCGATTGGGGCATCAGGGTGTAGGATTGGTTCAGACAAGTCTGGGTGGTAAACCCTAAGCCTTCCCCAAAGATGGGACAAGCAGTTATAGGCTGCATACAAGTCTAAATTGGGATTTGATTCCCATATTTCATCAAGTTTATTGTTTGCTTGTTCACAAATGTCTCTTAATGAAGCCAAAAAGATGGCTATCTCCGAATTTAAGGAAAGGTGAGAGAAACTTTGGAGAATGCTCTTGAAAATGGGTTGGAAATGAATTGACACGGCTGGTTGTGAGTCGAGAGATTGGATCGCACCTGTATAACCCCAGAAAATGGAGTTTCCCTGTGCAGCGGTTTTTCCGAATTCGTTGGCAGTATAGCAAGCAAAAACAAAAACAGGTAGGTTGGAGAGCAAATGAACCTCTTCCAGTAATATGGCAGGTTCGTCATTTTGATCGAAAAAATACTCGCTTGCTCCATGGCTCATGACAAACAGCGGGGCAGGGCTGTCCTTAAGATGGGCTTTTAATCTTGCCCCGAGGGCATCTTCCTTGAAAAACAATTGGAGGGAATTGTCTGCAACGGCTAGTGCGACAGAAAGATTGGCATGGGTTGCCTCATCATAGGCGGGTACGAAAATTATCATTCAAATGCGATTGGCTTTTCTTTTCAAAAAATCTCGAGCCACGCGAAACAGGTCAGCTGCGTATTCTCGGCCAATCGGAGAGCCTTCAGAAATACTGTGCTCCATTTCCTCAGCGGTGTATTGTCTGCCATCTGCCGTGCGGTAAAGGATAGTGTCGGCGTGGGAGGTTTCTTTTAAGAGGTTACCAATCAATTGTAAATCAAAATTTTGGGAAATGGCATCCTGTAAAACTAGCCCATTTGTTTCGAGCAATTCACCCATTCTGGTAAGAAAATATTTCAACGAAGGTGAGCGGGAAGCTGCCCTCGAGACATTGATTTTGTCCACGGTTTGAACAAAGCGGTGGCTTCCACCAAAAATGTAGTTGGCAAACTCTTTCGGGGAGGGAATATCTTCAGGTGAAGGAAGATCTTGTAGTACTTTTCTTGCACTTTCGTTTCTGGCTGATTTTTGGGCGAGTACATCATCAGCAAACAACCAAGCCTCGATCTCTGGGATAGCAAAAAACACCTCTATTTCCTTATCCCCAAGATTTCTCCTTACTTCTTTTAGGGCATCCGGGACGAAAGTCTCATCACTGTCAACCAATACTGCAAGAACCTGATTTTCATCTTGGGAGATCGTTCTTTTTGCTTTATCTAAAACATTTTTTTTGCCGTGCAAAGGAACAATTTCGACCCGTTCAAGCGGAAACCCTGCCGCTTGGAGCAACTTTTCAACAATGCGCCCGTCCGTCGCTCCTTCTACATAAAGTTTTATCGTTTTCATATCTGAATGCCGATTTTGTGTTGCGAAGATATTGATTTTTGTCAAAAAAATAAGCCGTTGTATAACGTTCCCTGTGAATGTTGAAAATGCAAAACGGAAAATAGCAAAGCAATTTGTATTAAAGCAACGGGTATGATCTGTCTCGATTACTCGCTTGATTTGACTTTACTGAGCGGCGTAGTCAAGACAAGCAAAGATGTCATCCATCTCTAGCGCAGGGTAGTCTTCCAAGAGTTCAGCCGTGGTCATCCCCCCAGCCATCAATTCAAGGACGGTAGCCACCATGAGCCGAGACCCTCGAATGGTCGGTTTGCCATGACAAACTTCTGGGTCAATGGTGATGCGCTGGTGAAGCAGAATATTTCCCATATTAAATTCAGTGCATTATGCCATAAAAGTAGGCAAAAGTAATGGATTTCATTACTAAAACCTCACTTTATCTCCTTCACATTATCCTTCGGCTTCCGGTCTATCAGTATGTTAAACGGATCAATCCCCGCCTTTTCCGGTTTTTCATCCACCACGAATGTAAACGCATTGTCTTTCTGTGCAATTTTTACCCGCTGCGGTCTCCCCATCTGGCGGAAGGAGCCAGGCGGTGCCGCTGTCGGCTTCCTGCAAGGTAGCGAGGGTGCGCATGAGTGTACTTTTGCCCGCGCCATTGCGACCGAGCAGGCCGTACATACCAGTTGGGATATCAAGCGAAACATCTTGCAGGGCTTTGACCCCATTGGAGTATGTTTTGGAGAGATTGCGGATGGTTAGTTGCATGGCTGAGCGGTGGAATAGGTGTTGGTGGCCGATTTTTCGGCGGCGAATATGACAAGCCTCGTTTACAGCGTGTTACATGATTCGAGCAAACAGGCGTTTTTGCGGACTAAATGCGGAGAAAACAGCCGATAAGGGCTTCAAAAATAAACAGGAAAACCGCAAAACAGGAGAACAGGAAAATTTAAAACCGAGAAGCACTCGATTTCGAAAGGGGAAGATTCTGGTCCTCTTCGAATCATAATGCTTGGTTTTAAATTTTGCGGTTCTCCTGTTTTGCGGTTTTGCTGTTTAATCCTTTGGGCCTATTCCACCCGCAGCACTTTTTTCAAAAGCACCGAAGCGCCCTGACTGGGTATTTCCAACGTCAAAGAATAAATGCCCTTGTGCAAATTCGCCGTCGTGAGTTGGAGCGATTGCTTCCCAGCTACAATCTGTACGGGCTGCGTCCCTGCAGGCACGCCCAAAATGTCGCGCAATACGAGGCGGCCTTCAAAACCCGTAACGCTTTCGAGTTCAATATTCAGGAAATTCTTAAATGGAACGGGCGAAACCACAACCTTATCAATGTTGTCGAGTTCCGTGGCGGCCACGGTCACTTCCGGGCAAGTAAACCCGCGACGCACCTGTCCCCGGATTTCTCCGCTAAGGTTGCCAGGAGTGCTCATCAGAATATATGTGCCGCCGTTTTCGATGATCGGCCCGAGCGTTGACATGATCTCATGCGAACCCGCAATGATGGGCTCCGCCAAAGGCATCGAATGGAAGGCCGTGCCGTTGGCGCCAAACCCGGCGGTTGCGAAGTAGGCATCCACCGGCGGTCCAGCCAAACCGTCGGCAATAACCTTGTAATTGAGGTAGCAATTGGCCTGGTCCACGGATGCTACCGCGATACCAAGTGCATTGCTGTTGGTAGGAGGTACGACCTGC
>JANMME010000502.1:0-8952 GCA_031373015.1 Saprospiraceae bacterium | reverse complement strand
GTGTCTAATCTGTGTCATCCGTGTTCCATCCTAACCAGTTACAAATAAATTTAATTTTTCCCTAAGCTGTGACCTTCCCCCACTCCCCACGTTTCAATATCAAATTAGGGAAACACAAACACTAGCCTGACAACCGATTTAATCTTAAGCATTCCCAGACCGATTTTCGTCTAACCGAAGCATAGAGGCCGCTCCCCGCAGGGGCGGCTTTTTTATTTGATTTAAACCGCAAAACAGGGAAACCGGAGAACCGCAAAATTTAAAATTGAGAGGAGTTTGATCTCAAAGAAGGACAGGTTCTTGCCCTCTTCGGATCTTGGTGCTCGATTTTAAATTTTGCGGTTCTCCGGTTTTAAATTTTGCGGTTTAATTACCTCAACGCACCACCGTCACATCCCCATAAATCACTTCCACCTCTCCGTCAATGTACTCCACTTCTGCCGCCCAGACAAACACTGCGGGCGCAAGCGGCGAGCCTCGGAATGTGCCATCCCATCCCAGCGATTCATCGTTTGGTTGGAAATTTTTCCGCACAAAAAGCTCTTCTCCCCAGCGGTCGAAAATGGCCAGGCGGTGGATTTCCTTGACGCCTTTGGCGTAGAGCGTGAAGCGGTCGTTTTCCCCATCTTCGTTCGGGGTAAAGGCCGTGGGCGGGTAAATATGTCGGTTCCGAGTGACTTGTATCAGGATGCGGTCTTCGGCCTTGCAGCCGTTCAGATCCTTGACTATTACGTTGTAATACTGGCTGTACAGGGGTTTGGCCCAAGGCTGCTCACAGTCTTTACAAGAAAGCCCAGTAGCCGGCGACCATTCCCAGGAAGCGATTTGAGCCGGAGGGATATTGGTCTGGGGCGTGAGCAAAATGGAATCGCCCTGTTCGATTTTTTCTACATCGGTCAGATCCAAGTTGGGCAAGAATGGCGGTTCTATGGTGACGGATTCTGCTGCGGTACAGCCATTTGCGTCGCTCACCACAAGGGGGTAAGTGCCAGAAAGTAGGCCGGTGTATAAAATTTGATTGCTTTGGGTCTGGCCACCATCCGTGGAGAATTGGAAGGGAGACTGGCCGCCAGTAACGCTGCCAAAATTCACAGAGCCTGTTTGAAGGATGCAGTTGGGTTGTGTCAGAGATGGATTGAAAGTCGGGTCCGGAATGGCCGTCAATGTGAGCGTTGTTGAGGACGTGCAGCCATTGTCAGGGTTGGTTACCAACAGGGTATATGTACCGGGTTCGTCCACCAAAGGCGTAGGAGAAGCAGCCCCGGTCACGATGTGCCCGCCGGCCTTGCTTGTCCAGGCGTAATTCAAAGTCCCAATGGTCGGACTAGAGCCCAGGAGCGTAGTTTGCGGCATGTTGCAATGCAGTGGAGTCGTGGGGATGATGAGCGCGCCTGGCGTTGTAGTATTCTCTTGCACAAGCACTTGTGCCGTTTTGGTGCAACCGTTTTGGGTGTTCAAAACCGTCAGGGTGTAGCTCCCGGTCTTATTCGCCAACACGGTAAAAGTGCCTTGGCCGGATACGATATTGCCTCCAGATGTCGCCCAGGAGGCCGTGAAATTTGGCCCTTGACTGGAAATGCCACCATCGAGCGTTACCGTGTTTTGTGTACAAGTCAGTTGGCCGGGCGATGAAATGGCTGCGATGGGCGGTGTGGTGTTATTGCTCACGGTGATCGAAGCGGAGGAAGTGCAGCCGTTTGTGCCGTTGTTTACCAGCAAGGTGTAGCTGCCTGCGCTACCTACGGTGGGCGTGAGCGTGTTGCCGTTGTTCAAAATCGTTCCGCCCGCACTGGCCGTCCAGTTGTAGGAGAAAGGATTTCCTGTTGAAGAGCCTGTGCCGTTCAATGTTAGCGTTTGTACCGCGCAAGTTATTTCGCCTCCGGGCGCGGTTAAGGCGGTGGGCGCGAGGGTGTCTTGGTTTACCGTTACTTGTTGCTGCGCGTCGCAGCCGTTGATGGAATTTTGAATGGTCAAAATGTACACACCTGACGCGTCTGCACTGGTGCTCAAGGTGTTTTGACCGCCAATAAAATGCCCGCCCTGGGTTGTCCAGTTAATGGTGAAATTCCCTGCTCCCGGCTGCTGCACCGTACCGGCAAGTGGGGTGCTCAATTGTGCACAAGTCAGCAAAAGTGGCTGCGCCATTTGGAAGGCCGGCGCCAGAGTATCAATGCCCACCGTCACTACGTCACTGGCCGAGCAGCCATTGCTGGAAAGGGTGGCGGTGAAATTGTAAGTGCCCGTTTGGTTCACCATGGGCGTGAGCGAGTTTCCACCGGAGAGGATATTGCCGTTGGAAGTCGTCCAGGCATAAGTAGCAACGCCAGCGGATGATGATCCAGTTAGTGAAAGACTTGTCACTGCGCAAGTAAGCGTTGCTGTTGCACCGGCATCCACCATGGGCGGAGTCACATTTTCCGAAACCGTGACGCTGCTGGTGGCTATGCAGCCATTGGTAGCATTGGTGACGGCAAGGGTGTACACACCTGGCTCGTTCACCGTAGGTGTGAGGGTGTTTTGACCTAAAAGGATATTTCCGCCGGGCGAGGCCGTCCAGTTGTAGGAGACGTTGGGGCCAGCGCTGGCGGTAGCGTTGAGATTGGTTTGGAGGACGGTACAAGTAAGCGGCGCGGCTGTTCCGGCGTTGGCGGATGGGGCGTTTACGTCGTTGAAAATTTCAACTGCGTCTGTGGCCGTACAGCCATTGACAGGGTTTTCGACGGTCAGGGTATAGATGCCCGGCTGGTTCACCAGTGGGGTAGGGGAGTTGCCACCTGAAAGAATATTTCCGCCGTTGGTGGCTTGCCAGATAAAGTCCAGGTTAGCAGCGCCACTGCCAACGCCATTGATGGTCAAGGAGTTAGAGAGGCAACTCAAGGTGTCGTTCGCGCCCGCATCAGCGGTCGGGAAGAGGGTGTTTTGTAGGATGGTCGCCGAAACCATTGATTGACAGCCATTGGTAATATCAAAACAGGTAAAAGTGACAACGCCACCAATATCAATTAATGGTGCAAGGCCATTTGCGCCGGATACGATGTTAGCGCCGCCAGAAGCTGTCCAGAAGTAGATGAAATTTCCTGGCAAGGAAAGGTTTTGCCCCTGAACAGTAACTAAAAAAGAATCGCAGGTGATGGTTGGCGGTGCGGCAATGAGTATATTCGGGTGTGCCGTATCCTGTGCGACACTGACGGTTGTTGTCGTGCTGCAACCATTCAATCCATTGGTAACGAGCAGATTGTAATCGCCAGCTTCATTTACTGAAAGCGTGGGAGTGTTTTGCCCGGAAAGAATATTCCCGTTGCTCGTTTGCCAATCATATTGAAGATTCTGCCCATTGCCAGAGGCATTTAATGCAATGCTGGTAACGAGACAGGTTAGCGTAGCAGGCGGGGAAACGCTCACTGTTGGGATCTGTACATTCTCAAAAATTTGTATAGAATCCAGGGCCGTACAGCCGTTGTTCGGGTCTGTGGTGGTAAACACATACACGCCTGGCGCATCAATCTGCGCTGTAAAACCTACGGTAAAAATGAAATTCCCGTTGCTGGTAGTCCAGGCCCCCGCGCCAGTCCCATCTCCCAACAATTCCAATTGCGAAGTCAGACAAGTGAGGGTATCCGCTGGTGACAAAATCAGGGCTACGGGCGCGAGGGTGTCTTGCAAAACCACTATGCTGGAACTGGCCGTGCATCCGTTGACCGTATTGGTGATCTGTAAAACGTAGGTGCCGGGCGCGTTCACCGTAGGGCTTGACGTATTCGCACCCATGATGATGTTCCCGTCCGTAGTTGTCCAGTTGTAGTTGAAGTTTGGCCCAGTCGAAGAGCCGCTCGAACTCAAAATCTGGGTGGTTGTAGTACAAGTCAATGGTCCGGGCGCAGCAGTTGCGACATTAGGGAAACCGTTATTTAAGGCAACCGAAACCGAAGATGTTGCTGTGCAACCATTGCCCATATTGGTCGCAGTGAGTGTGTATGTGCCTGGCTGGTTTACTGTAGGGGTAAGTGTGCTATCTCCTGCGGTAATGTTACCGCCGTTGCTGGCAATCCAGTGGTATATGAAATTGCCGGCAGCGCTATTGTTTTGAGCCTGAATGGTTTGGCTCAAAACCACACAGGTGAGTGCAACGGGCGGGCTAATGGAAACAGAAGGCGGCGTGTTGTTCAGTTCCACAATAGCAAGATCAGTAGCGGCGCATCCGTTAGCGGTGTTGGTGAGCAGAAGTTGGTAAGTACCGGGGGCGTCTACCGTCGGGTTTGGGGTGTCTTGGCCACCTGAAATATTGCCATTTGTGGTTGTCCAAAAATATGTCAGATTATTGCCCCAGGAAGAACCGTTCGCGTTGAGGGTAACGGAATTGACTACGCAGTTTAGTGTATCAGGGGCATTGGCGATGGCCACTACGACGTTGGTGTCGGCCAAAACGTGTATCATGGCCGTGTCAGCACAAAGGCTTACGCTGTCTCTTAAAATGAGCAGGTAATCTCCGGCCGAGTTGACCGTTGGCGTGAGCGTGTTGCCGCCCGAAACGATGTTGCCGCCATTGCTGGCCGTCCAGGCAATTGAGAAATTAGCCCCAACGCTCGAGCCGTTGCCCTGCAACTGGATGCTGGGCGACTGGCAAGTGACGGTGTCAGCAGGAAGGATATCGGCAATGGGGATGGTGAAATTGGCAAACACCTTCGAGGTGTCATAATTGTAGCAACCATTGGCGGGGTCAAAAACCGATACGGAATAAGTGCCTGGCAGGTTGGCTTGAGGGGCAGGAGTATATTGCCCGGATACGATATTGCCGTTGGAGGTTGTCCAGTTAATAAGGACAAAAGCCGGCGGACCTAAGTAGATGAAAAGCGAAATGGTGTCCTGGTTGGGATCGCAGGAAATTTGGGGCGGCAGGGTTCCAACCACGGTAGGCAGGGTCACATTGGCAGGCACGGTCACGGTATCGTTGGAAGTGCAATTGTTGGACGTGTTGGTGACGTGGAGGATGTATAGCCCGCCTGCGCTGGCCGCTGTGTTCAGGCTATCGGTATGGCCGATGATATGCCCGGAAATGGTCGTCCAGGAGTAGGAAATGTTGGGCCCAGTGCTGGATCCCGTACCCAAGAGCGGCACGGAGTCGTTGGCGCAGGTGATAAGACCGTTTGAGTTGGCGTTGGCCGTTGGGACGTTGTTCGTGAGTGTCACCGTCACATCGGTGGTGGCGGTGCAGCCTGTGTTCGTGTTGGTGACGAGCAGGGTGTAGGTGCCAACCTTGTTCACGGTACAATTCTTCTGATTGGCCCCATTTACGATGTTCCCGTTGATGGTCGTCCATTCATAAATCGAAAATGCCGGTTGGTTGGAATTTCCAATCAGCAAAGTCGTTGGTGCTCCACAGCCAAGCGGTTGGGGCGGTGTCACCCATGCGGCCAACGGATTGGGGTTGAGTATGACGTTTACGGTGGCTGTTTTGGAGCAAACAGGCTGTCCGTTGACCTCGTAAGAAACCGTCAAGGTGTATTCTCCGGCAGCATTTACAATCGGTGTAAGTGTATTAGCCCCGGAAACTATATTGCCGTTTCCGGTGGTCCATTCGTAAGTGATATTGGGGCCAGTGCTGGAGCCAGTGCCAGAAATTTGCATGGATGCACCTTCGCATGGGAGGGTGACCACGGACGGAAAGGCCACCGCACTGATGTTAACGACAACAACCTTGACGGTATCCCTCGCAGTGCAAACGGGTGCGAAAACGATATCGTCCAGTGCAAAGTCGTTGCCACCAAGCACAGTATTTTGGTTTACGATACAAATCGTGGCGCTCGTATTCCCAGCGCTATTCCAGACCTGAAAGAAGTTTTGCCAATTGCATGTAGAGCCTGGCGCATTAAAGATGGGCCCCAAGGGAATGCCATTTATGTTGAACTGAAGCCTTGCCGGCGAACTTGCCACGACGGAGGTAACCCAGGCCGACAACACATACTGCGTGTTTGGCGTCACCGGTACGGTTTCGCACCATACGTTTTGATTGGGTGTTCCAGCACCATTTACGACCATCATATTGCCCGAGCCGGAAGTATGGTCATCACAGGGAGCAAAACCGGGGTGGTCGTCTTGCGGGTTGTCGAGCACATCGTACAGACCTTCGGGCACGAGGTTGCCAGGGCTGTAGCCGTAATCGCTTGTGAAACCGGCGTTTCCACCCTCAAAATCGCCGTTGTCCACGAGGTTGTTATTCAAATCAGGCGCAGTGGCGGATAGGACGTAATTGGTTGTTTGTGTTACCGTTACGGTAGGTGTGAGCGTATTGCTGCCCTGCATACCGGTGGTGGGGCTCCAGTTGAAATTCAGATAGTCGCCAGAAATACTTCCATCCAATTGTGTAGGCGTGGGCGGGGCACAGAGGTATATATCCGCCCCGGCATCCACCGTGATAGGGCATTGGGCGGAAACGCGGTTTGCCGCGCCAAAAAGGAGTGAACAGCCAATAAAGGTTAAGCGAAGCTGCAGCATAGCGTTTGCGGATTTAAATGAAGTAGGTACAGATGCGGTTGAGCAAATGTACGATGCTTGGGGGGCTGAATGTACTTCCTGCATTTGGGGCTTGAAATTTGAACCCTCGATTGCCGCTTTGCACCTTTATTCCTACCACAAAATTGCCTTTTCGTCTAAATTTATTAAAATCATTAATTTTTATAATAAAATTTGAACTTATGGTTTATCTTCGCAACCCAAAAGTAGTCGGAACAATGTTTTGAGAAAGCAGTAAATAAGAACTAAGCCCCCGCCCCCCTATGACTGCCCAAAATATCCAGTACCAAGTATGGTTGCAGAGCCTTGCGCCCAACCGCGCTGAACGCCACTTTCAGGCTGTTTCCAGCCAATTCCTCCACTCCTGCATCCAGTGTCGCCCGGAGAAAGACCCCAGTCTAAAAGCGGCGATCCTGCTCCTTTTCGATGATGAAACCACCGAAGAGGAAGAACAAGAATGGCTGCCCAGCTTGCTGGAACAGGAAGGCCGCGTCATTGCACTTTACACCGGCGAGAAAAAACTTCCTTTTTACCGGGCTTGGCGATTGCTCGACATGGGTGTGGAAGACGTGCTCAACTTGCACAGCAATGATCCCTTGAATAAGGCAATCGAGGCGCGATTGAACCGATGGGCAGCCATTGACCAGATCATGGAGTCCGAAAGGGTAAAAAAGACGCTGATTGGAAGCTGCCCGGCATGGCAAAAGGCACTCCGGCGTGTGGTGGAAGTAGCCCGTTTTTCAACGGCCCCCGTGTTGGTGTTGGGCGAGAGCGGCACGGGCAAAGAGCTCATCGCAAAACTCATCCACGATCTCGACCTACGCCGCGACAAACAGGAGATGGTGCTGCTCGACTGCACTACTATTGTGCCGGAACTTTCAGGAAGCGAATTCTTTGGCCACGAAAAAGGGGCGTTCACTAATGCCGTGGCAAACCGCGATGGGGCTTTCGCCCTGGCTGACCGCGGCACACTTTTTCTGGATGAAATTGGCGAATTGCCCTTGCGCTTGCAAGCCGAACTCCTCCGCGTCAGCCAAGACGGGCTGTACAAGCGCGTGGGCAGCAATATGTGGAAACAGACACAGTTTCGACTTGTGTGCGCTACACACCGCGACCTGCTCCAAGAGGTTGAAAAAGGCAATTTCCGGCAAGACCTTTACTATCGCCTCAGCACCAGCATCATCCAGCTGCCCCCCCTGCGCGAGCGCCGCTTGGACATCCCGGAGTTGGCTGAACACTTTCTTGGCCAAAACCTGAAAACGCCAACGCCTATTGACCCTTTGGTGATGAATTTCCTGATGACCCACCCCTTGCCCGGCAACGTGCGCCAACTTGGCCAACTCATCTCGCGAATCTCGTATCGGCACACGGGCGACGGCCCTGTCACGCTGGGCGACATACCAGAAATGGATAGGCAGACCAATGCCTATTCGGAGCACCAATGGCACGAAAACGGCTTCAAGGATTCCATCCGCGAAGCCCTTGCCAACGGGGTGGGCCTCAAAGACATCAAGCGCATCGCAGGCGAAGTGGCTATTGACACAGCGATGGAAGATGCCAAGGGCAATGTGCAGGAGGCTGCCGAAAGGTTGGATGTGTCGGATCGGTTGGTGCAGGGGTATTTGGCGGAGAAGAAGAAGTGATGGGGGGTTAGGTTAGATGAATGGGTTTAGTAGTTTTTCTGAGGCCTTTTTGTCTTTTCTCATTCGCCTTTCATCATTAATTTTTTTAGAAATGGTTTCTTTTAGCGAATTGTTCGCATCGTCTGCCATTGTTTTATAGTTGAATAGCACATTTTTAATGGCTTCAAACCTCGCCTTTGCTTTTTGTTTTATTTCTTCTATTGCTTCTGTTTTACCGATTATTTCTTCCGTTGAGATTTCTTTGAAATAAAGTTTTCCAACATCAGAATATAAATGGCTGTTCCACGGATGGCCTTGTAAAATCTCTTTGAACAGCTCATAAGGGCCATCAATCGGTGCAACATACAAAGCAATGTAGAGATTTTGCCCTAACGAAAGGCCTTTAGAACGATTTCGAAACGCAGATTTTTCCGTGGTAATTGATACCTCGGTTTTGTCAGTCAGGAGTGCAGGGGGTTGAATTTTGAACTCCTGGAAAAGGGTGTCCTCGATATGGGATAAACCAAGCGTTTGGCCGTCCAACTGTTCCACCTTTTTCGACAACTGCCGGAAAATATTTTCCAATAGATCTTTCATGTTATACTTAGAATTTCGTCCAGAATGGTTTTCATAATAAAAATTAACTGAACGTAAAAGGTTAGAAAGGTGATAAAAGGTTTAAGATGCTTACCAAAATATCGTGACTTTAGACGTTAAGACCCGAATAGTTCCGTATGGGTAAAGTATTGCTGCTGCAATTGGTTTTATCAACACCACCCCTGTTTATTAAGCGAAATTTGGCATTACCCGCCAGCGTTTT
>JANMME010000493.1:0-2194 GCA_031373015.1 Saprospiraceae bacterium | reverse complement strand
GAGGTTTTTGAAAACCTCCGAGGTCTCCAACAAACTACTCACCCAAAATACCTGCTGCCCACTGAAGCCCAGCCTCAGCTTTTTTCAATTCGCTGAGCAGTTTAAGGTATTTCAACTGCGCATCCAGCCAGCGTTGCTCCCGGGTATTGACCAAAAAGATGGAACTCTCCCCAATGAAGAACTTCTCGTTCTCTCCCTCTAAAAGTCGGCGGTAATTGGCCGTTACGTCCCGGAAAAGGATGGCCTGTGCACGAAGATTCACCAAGTCATTGGCATACTGTTGAACTTTGATTTCTACATTTTGCCGTTTTTGCTGCAATTCAAGTTCTGTCTGGGCAATTTTTATCTGCGTCAGTTGCCAATCGCCACGCGCCTTGCGGTTTAGCAGCGGGTAACTGAAATCCAAACCCCATTTTACATCGTTGGCCAACATGGCCGGACCATCGCCGGAGGCCGTGGGGAAAAATTGCCAGTTGTTGCCCAGGAGCTTATAACTCACGTCCAGTATTGGTTTCCGCTTTTCATTTTTCAGGCGGCGCTCGGTTTCGAGTTGGCGAAGTTTGACCTGATACAAACGCAATTCCGGGTGAAGGGCAAGAGCCGTTTGGCGCAAACTTTCTCTATCAGCAGTCATTCCTGCCCCAATATCTGTCGTCAAAAGTGGTGGCGCAGGAGGTATGTTTTCAGGTGCAAGCACTTGATTGTCAGTATTCCATAAAAATCCGGCAAGCGCCAAGGCTGCATTTTGAACATCCACCCGGGCAAACTGCAATTCCACCTGCCGGTTCTGAACCTGAATGAAGGTTTCCAGCGTATCAAAAGCAGAGCGTTCGCCTTGCTGGAAACTTTGGCGGAGACCTTCGTGCCTGATCTCGGCCTGACGCAGCGCAGCTTCTATGATACCCACCGCATTGTCGGAAAAATTCCAGGTCCAGTAGGCTTTGGCTGCTTCCAGCATCAGGTCATTGCGAGCAACCAAACGTTCGGCATCGCCCATTTCGAGGCCTGCCCGGGCGAATTGAAGTCCGGCACGACGCTCATCAAAAAGCAGTCCCTGACCGAGTGTCCAAACAAAACCCAAGCTGGCCTGACCGTTTTCTGGCAACTGGTTCTCACTGTTCAAAAAATTTCCGGAAGCCAGATTATAAGCGCCTTTGAATTCCAAACCAGCCCATGTTGGGATTTTAAGCCCTGCCTCCGTGTATTGAAAATAGGTTTTTCCGTTGAAATTTTTACCTGAATGTTCGGTGTATGCCTTTGGATCAAAACCGCCTTTTGCCCGAAGCAACTGGGCACTGGCCTGGTCTCGAAACAAATCAGCCTGCCGAGCAAGCGGATGATTATCAAGCACTTGCTGACGAAAACTCAGGTATTCCAGTGTTTGGGCAGCTGCCAAAAATGGCGAAAAACAAAGGGCAAGAAAGCAACTCGTGAGGCCGAAAGAGTTTTTTTTCATTTCTTTTCCTCCTTTATTTTGCTGCCTGCGCCCGGCATGTTTTTATACAAATCTGGCGGAAATCCATTGAGCACACGCCAGAGTTCATACCAGACGGGCACATCGCCGAGCAGCGCGATGCCTTTAGCGCCACCGCCGGGCAAAATGGCCGTAGGCCAGGGGTGGTCCGCAGCATCCGGAGCGACCAGCACCCGGAACTTTCCATTTCCACCGATATTGCGGTCAATGGCAACGACATGTCCCCCAAAAGTCCCCAAAGAAACGCCTGGCCAACCACTGAAAAAGAACGCCGGCCAGCCATCAAAAATGAAGCGCACGGAGCTCCCCACCGACAAAAGCGGCAAGTCAAGCGGTTTCACATACATCTCTACGGCCAATTGATAATCAGCGGGTTGGATGCTGAGCAGGGGTTCGCCTTCTTTGATAATTTCGCCAATGCCTGGTTTGATGGCTTGCACCACAAATCCGTCCTGCGGGGCAAGAATGTAGTAGAATGACTGGCGGCGGGCATAATTCTCCCGTTCAATTTGCAGTTTGCTTACGTTGGCCTGCGCGTCGAATTGATCGCTGAGCGTACTGAATCGGTCACTTTGGGCTTTGGCAATTTTGTTGGCAGTTTCATTCTGGATGAGCCGCAATTCCGTAGTGTAAATAGCAAGATCGTTGCGACTGCTCCCCAGTTGGTTTTCGGCGGCCACGAGTTTGGTTTCCGCATCCTGGAGTTTCAGACGGCGCTCT
>JANMME010000407.1:0-9372 GCA_031373015.1 Saprospiraceae bacterium | reverse complement strand
GCCCGCCCACGCGCCCGGCAATGCAAGCACCTCTTCATTCTTAAATTGGGAGGTGTTTCCTAACCCGGCCACAACTTATACCCTACTTGTTCCCGATAAAGATTTGCAAGGCCAATCGGGTGAGGTTGCGATATATGATTTGCGAGGCAGTCTAATCCGTGAGGCGCGTTTTACCATTCAGCCTCAATTAACTGTGAAGGTTGATTTGTTGGGATTATCACCAGGGTTGTATACCTATCAAGTGTTGGTAAAAGGCAAAGCAGTAGGCAATGGAAAGATTTTGGTGACGTGGTAAAATCTCAAAAAGAGAGGCCATCCCGAATCTCAGGATGGCCTCTGTCTGTAATTATATTTTGAATATCTGTCACCCCTTCGCCAATTTCTCACATTCCGTCAGTAAAAACTCTGCTTTAGGCCGGAAGCGAATATTCGGGTCATTCTCGGAAAAAGAGCGCTGGAGATACAGTTTCAGTTCAACCAGTGCTGCTGTATAATTTTTTGTGTGGAAAAGGCAATCGGCTTTGCGCAAACGTGCCAACCAATAAATCGGCTGAACTGCCAGCGACCGCTCCATGGTATTCTGAAAATCCTGAATGGCACTTTCCCACTCATTTTTAAGCATGTTTATTTTGCCCCGGCCATAGAAAGGCTCCGGGTTGTGATTGTAAATCGCAATGCTCTTGGTAAAGTCGTAGAGTGCGTCGTTATAGTTTTTCAGCTTATAATTTACATAGCCACGGCGCTCGTAAGCCAGTGCGTTGTTCGCATATTTTTCAATAGCATTGGTCAGCGCTTCGGAGGCTTGCTCCATGCCACCTTGTTGCACAAGCTCGCGACCGCGCAGGTATTCCGATACAGCGGCTTTATCGGTATGTGGCTCAATGAGATGTGAGTCCAGCACTTTGCCATTGGCTACCCACCAGGCACCCACGTTGCCAGCAAGGGCGTACTGTGCCACTTCGTGGAGCAAAGCAGTGGTGCTGCGCCAGCGCTTTTGTGTGCTCATCAGCGTTTGCTGTGGCACTGTAAGCATATAGCCTTCTTCACTGAAGACTTGTTCAGCAGTGAACAAGACATCGGCTTTGAAATAGTTTTCCACACGGGTATTCCAGTGTTTCAATACCATATCGTATGTTCTTTGCGAACCAAATTCGAGACGGCCCCTAAAGACCACCTTTAGCTGTAATGCCTGTTGCTGTGTTGTCATCCTGCTGACTGTTTTAATTTGAATGGTTTTCAATGGGCAGGGGTACAATCATGTAGGCATAAAGAACTCCTTGCGAATGCGCACACGCTTAGATTGGGCAGACACTGATTTTCTTTTGCAGACAGGACACAAAAAATTGTCTTTTCTGTCGAAAAAGAGGGACGCCGCTTGTACAACAACATTCTTAGGCTGTTGTTGCCTGCTTAGATACACGAAATCGTTGAATGATGCCCTTCAAAAAAGATAGCCGGGATGAATGCGATTAAAATTCCAGACTATATAAGAGGTGCTTTCCCAAGTGAATGACAAAGGTGCCAATTTCTTTTTGGCCTTGCAAGCTAATAGGATTATTTTTAAGAAAAAAAACTTTTTGTTTATGCCAATCTTAAGTTTTTTATTCTTAATCGGCCTAAAATCCATACCATTTTCAGAATAAAAGAACCCAATGCTCAATTTGGCAAGGGCCAAAAACCATATCGGACATTTTTTGAACCTGAGACCTGTAAGGTTTTTGGAAACCTTATAGGTCTTGGTGCAAAACCAAAATATCCAGTAGTAAGCTTCAAAAACAAACACCCCACAGGGACACTATGCCCTGTGGGGTGTTTGTTTTTGATTGATTCAAGCATTAATTGTTCAACATCACAGGCATTACGAGCATTAAAATATCCCGGTCATTGCTGTTTTCTTCTACAGGAGTTAGGATTCCAGCACGACTGGGACTGCTAAATTCCATTTGCACTTCTTCAGAATCAAGCACACCGAGCATTTCAGCGAGGAATCGGGCATTGAAGGCAATTTTCATGGGTGCGCCATTATAGGTGCAAGGAATTTGTTCCGTCGCCTCGTTTGAAAAATCAAGATCCTGTGCGCTGACGGTCAAGCTTTTGTCGGTGAGCTCGAAAACTACTTGGTTGGTGGTTTTGTTAGCATAAATGGCGATCCTTTTGAGCGAATTTTGGAAATCGCTACGGTTGGCCGTCATGTTGTTGGGGTTGTCAATAGGGATGACGGCGTTGTAGTCTGGATAACGCGCGTCAATGAGTCGGCAAACAAGTTTCATGCCCCCGAAAGCAAAAAAGGCATTTGCTTTATTGAAAGAAATCGTCACCCCTTCGCCAGCAGGAAGGGCATTTTTGAGCAGATTGAGCGCTTTTTTAGGTACAATAAAAGTGGTACTCACTTCACCAGCAAGGTGGTGGGTACTGTACTTTACAAGTTTGTGCGCATCGGTAGCGACACAGGTAAGCTTGTCGTTTTCGATTTGGAAATAGACCCCAGTCATAGCCGGCCGGAGTTCGTCGGCGGAGGTGGCGAAGGCCGTGTTGTTGATGGCGTCGAGCAAGTATTTGCTGTTTATTTTTACCGTATCCACGCTGTCAGGCTCAGGGATATTGGGGAATTCCTCGCCATTTTCGCCCGCGAGTTTGTACTTGCCGTAGGAGGAGGTGATCTCGATGTTCCAATTTTCGGGGTTCACACTAAAGGTAATGGGCTGTTGGGGCAGGGCTTTGAGCGTGTCGAGCAAGATTTTGGCAGGTACGGCCACGGAAAAATTGTCATCAGCCAACACTTCAATCGTGGTGGCGATGCTTGTTTCCAAGTCTGTGGCTGCGATGGTGAGTTTTTTATCTTCGATTTTGAAAAGGAAATCCTCCAGGATGGGCAACACAGGGTTGGAACCGATGGCGCCATTGGCAATCTGGATTTGTTTGAGGAGTTCGGAAGAGGAGACGCTAAATTTCATCAAAATGCTATGTTTGAAATTGGGGAAAGTTTAATAAAAATGTTGTTGAGCGACCAAAATCAGACAGCAAAAGTAACGCCTTACGACGGGCTATTTATTTAAAGAAATTAACAAATTGTGGAAAAAACGGGGAAAATCTACCTTTGCGCTCTTTTTTAGGAACGCATCGCCCAAATAAAGCCCAATCTCAACACAAACACTCAAAAATGCTCAACCGCAAATCTGCCCCTGATATCTACGAAGTGCGTCACCTTACCCTGCCGCGTCCGGAGATAGTGCTGCTCGACAATGGCATACCAGTGTATGTGCTGGACTATCCGGGACAAGAGATCGTAAAGGTGGAGGCTGTGTTCCGCGCCGGAAGGGCGGAGGAAGAAAAACGGTTGGCATCGCGGGCAACCGCAAGGCTTTTGCGCGATGGTACACTACACAAATCAGGCGCGGAAATCGCAGAGCACCTTGATTTCTACGGGGCTTCGGTGACAATCCCCACGAACTTGGACACCTCGAGTTTTGTGCTTTTTTCTTTAAAAAAATATGCCCACGAGGTTATCCCAACCTTTGCAGAAATGCTGCAGTCGCCGTCTTTTCCGGAAGATGAACTGGAAAATTTCCGCCGCACCAACATCCAGGAACTGATGGTGGAGCTCGAAAAAGGTGAAACAGTGGCATATCGAAAAGTGACTGAGCTTATTTTCGGAGAGCACCATCCTTACGGCTACAATTCTATGCCCGAGGACTATATGGCCATTCAGCGGGCAGACCTCCAACATTTCTTCGATACCTGGTATACGCCCTCGAATTGCCTCCTTTTTGCCAGCGGGCGCATTGATGAGACCATATTGAGCCTCCTCAATCACCATTTCGGTTCGTTAAGAAGAGAACATGCTGAACCTTCCAGCGTCCAACATCCAATATCCAACGGCACTGCCTTCGCTAAGGCTTCGGCAGTTAAAAAGCCTGGGGCGGGCAAACCGTCCACGGTTCGGATTCCACTCCCCAATTCGCTTCAATCGGCCATCAAAATTGGGCGCAAGCTTTTTGACCGAAACCACCCTGATTTCAACGGGCTGGTGGTGTTGAATACTGTTTTGGGTGGATACTTTGGCTCTCGCTTGATGACCAACATCCGCGAAAAAAAGGGGTATAGCTACAATATTTACTCTACGGTGGATGCCTATTTGCGCGATGGTTGCTTCTACATCGCTACAGAAGTAAGCCCAGAAAAATCGGCCGCTGCTTTACGCGCCATTTTTAGAGAAATGAAAAAACTGTGCGAAAAACCGGTGCCCGAAGAAGAGCTTAGCATGGTACGCAACTACATGCTCGGAATGTTTCTAAATGGCTTGGATGGCCCTATCAACAGTTCAGACATGGTGAGAAATCAGATTGTTGAAAACCAGTCAACCGAAAAATTTGATGCCATGATACAGACTGTTCGCAATATATCTGCCGAAGCGCTTCAGGCTCTAGCCCGGCAGTATCTGCAACCGAAAGATTTTTGGGTGGTTATAGTGGGGTAGGTTGGACGTTGGATGTTGGACGCTGGACGTTAGACTAGGCACCAATCATAACGTACCCACCAAACTAGTCCAATGTCCAATGTCCAACGTCCAAAATCATAATTTTATTTGGAAAAAAATCACCGAAAACCTGCGTACTTTTGCGCACTTTTTTTATCCAAATCCGATTCGATTCACATTATCAAATAGCCCAATATTTTGTTCAATCTCTTTAAATTCTTTAAGCAAGAGCTCGCCGTTGACCTTGGCACCGCCAATACGCTCATCATGGTAGACGACCAAGTGGTGGTAGATGAGCCTTCAATCGTGGCTATGGATCGTGCAACCAAACAAACCATCGCGGTGGGCCACCGGGCCATGCAGATGCACGAAAAAACCCACGAAAACATCAAAACGGTGCGCCCGCTCAAGGACGGTGTGATCGCCGACTTCCAGGCTGCTGAGGCTATGATACAAGGCATGATTAAGATGGTTGGCCGTCGCAGAAACATGTTCAGCCACCTCAAAATGGTCATTTGTATCCCAAGCGGCATCACTGAAGTGGAAAAACGCGCTGTTTTTGATTCTGCCGACCATGTAGACAGCAAGGAAACTTACCTTATCCACGAGCCCATGGCAGCCGCACTCGGCATTGGCCTCAACATTGAGGAGCCCATCGGCAACATGATTATTGACATCGGTGGCGGTACTACCGAGATTGCAGTCATTGCGCTTTCGGGGATCGTATGCGACCAGAGCATCCGCATCGCGGGCGACGAACTGACGAACGATATCATGAACTACATGAAGCGCGAGCACAACATCCTAATTGGCGAGCGCACCGCAGAACAGATAAAAATCCATGTCGGCTCAGCGCTGCACGAACTTGACAATCCACCCCCGGATTATGCCGTAAATGGCCGTGACCTTATGACGGGCATCCCGAAACAAATTAAAATTGGGTACCAGGAAGTGGCTTATGCACTTGATAAAAGCATTAGCAAGATCGAAGACGCTGTGCTCCGTGCGCTCGAACTCACACCGCCCGAGTTGGCTTCCGACATTTACAAAACGGGGCTTTATCTCACGGGCGGTGGGGCGCTCCTGCGCGGCCTGGACAAACGTTTGGAGTCCAAAACCAAATTGAATGTCCATATAGCCGATGACCCACTCCGCGCTGTGGTGCGTGGCACTGGCATGGCACTCCGAAATACCCAGCAGTATTCGTTTTTGATTGACCGCAAGAGTGTTTAATCATGGGTCGCCTTCTCCAACTCCTGCTTCGCAATGGTGGATTGGTCACGTTCCTTTTGGTAGAGTTAGGAAGTTTTGCAATCATGGTGAATTTCGAGGGCCGGCACACGGAAATTTGGGCCAATACGACGGAGATTTTTAGCGGTCGTGCACTCGAAAGACGTCAAATGGCAACAGACTACTTCAGCCTCTATGAAACCGCTGATAGCTTGGCCCATATCGTAGACAGCTTGCAAGCCCGTCTCTCCAATGCGAGACAAATGCAGGTGTCTATCCGCGACACCTTTTATCTGGTCAACTACGATTCGCTCTCCAAAACGGACTCGGTGCGTCGAAAGACCGTGCGCCCGCAATACGAATTTATCACAGCAAAAGCCGTCAAAAATTCCATTGCTGGCACGAATAATTGGTTGATTATCAATAGAGGAAAAAACGACGGCATTGAGCCCGATATGGCCGTGGTCAGCGCAGAAGGCATTGTTGGGATAGTGCGACATGTGAGCGCTAACTTCTCTTTGGTTATGTCTGTATTGCACCGAGAAGCTAAAATATCTGTGGCTTTGCCCAAACAGAAAAATGCATTCGGTTCGCTCACTTGGGAGGGCGGAAACCCAAGTGAGATGACCTTGCGATACATCCCCCAGCACTTCATTGTCCAAGAAAATGAGCCTGTAGTGACGAGTGGATACTCGCTCATGTTCCCAAAGGGCCACCCCGTTGGAAAAGTAAAAGGCGAGCCAAAGCCAGACCCTGAAAACCCCTACTTTTTGGAGATCATGGTTAGCCTCAACCAAGATATGGCTACCGTGCGCGATGTAGCCGTTGTACGCAACCTCTTTAAAACCGAACTGGACAGCCTCGAACTCAAAATTAACAACCATGAACGCTAGCAGCATCACCCCTCATATCCTGCGTTTTATAGGCTTGGTGGCGGTGCAGTCGCTGCTGCTCAATCAGATGACAAACACGGTGGGGGCTTATTTCAATGTGCTCCTCTACCCTCTTTTTATCCTTTTTTTGCCTTTGCAACTGCCAACGCCCTATCTCGTATTGTTGGGATTCGCTGTTGGGATCGTAGTGGATGCGTTTGTCCCTTCTTGGGGAGTACATGCAAGCGCAGGGGCTTTCAGCGGTTTTATAAGAGGCTTTTCTTTCATGCCCTTTGCACCCAAAGGTGGTTTTTCATCGAAAGACCCCATTTTTGCCCCAGCCCAGGTAGGCTGGCAGACGTTTATACAAGGCTCGGCACTCTTTATGGGGCTTCATATTTTGTGGTATTTTACCTTCAGTTATTTTGCACCTGTTTTTGGTTGGGAGATTTTAAAAAAAACCGGGGCAGCGTGGGCATTCACCATGATATTTGTAGCACTTTACGCAGCCATGTTTAACCCGAAGAAATAACTATTGACTGTTGACTGTTGACTGTTGACTGTTGACCGTTGACTGTTGACCGTTGACTGTTGACCGTTGACTATTGACCGTTGACTATTGACTGTTGACCGTTGACCGTTGACTATTGACTGTTGACCGTTGACTATTGACTGTTGACCGTTGACCACCTGTTAGCCAAGAGCCAATGTTCAACAGTCAATAGTCAACAGTCAACAGTCAACAGTCAACAGTCAACAGTCAATAGTCAATAGTCAACAGTCAACAGTCAACAGTCAATAGTCAACAGTCCTCTAATATGAAAAACGGCCTCGATAGACAACGCAATATCCAGCGCGTCTTTTTGGCTTGCGCCATTGTTTTGGCCCTACAGGCTGCCAATCTACAATTGTTTGATGGGTCTTATGCCAAATTGGCGGATGCCACAGCGATCGAGGAGCTCACGGTTTATCCGCCTCGGGGCATCATCTATGACCGAAACGGCGAGCGCATCGTGAACAATGAAGCAACCTTTGATTTAATGGTAACTTATAACCAATTAGATCAAAAGAAGATGGATATAGAGAAGTTTTGCGGCATCTTGGGTATTAAAAAGGAGGATTTCAAACGTAGTTTGGATAAGGACTGGAGGAGCGGCAAGTTTTCAAAATCGGTCCCTTTTGTTTTTTTGAAGAAAATATCCCCTGAAAAAAACGCCCGGCTTTTAGAAAGCCAATACGAATTTCCCGGGTTTTTCGTGCAAGCACGCAGCATTCGGGGCTACCCCTTCAATGCTGGAGCACACGTGTTGGGTTACATCAACGAGGTAGATCCGCGCGATATTGAACGCAACAAGGGTAAATATGAAACGGGCGACTACATCGGCGCAGCAGGCCTCGAATATGCTTATGAAGACTATTTGCGTGGCAAAAAGGGCGTTACCAACCTTTTGCGCGACAACCTTGGCCGCATCGTAGGCAAATACAAACAAGGGGAACGCGACTCCGCAGCGGTAGCTGGGAAAGATTTGATATCGAGCATTGACATCGAGTTGCAGGCGTATGGCGAAAAACTGATGTCCAACAAAACGGGGAGCGTGGTCGCTATTGACCCCAAAACGGGTCAGATATTGGCCATGATCAGCGCCCCGACCTACAATCCCAATTTGTTGGTGATGACCAATGAACGTGGACAGGAATTCAGCCGACTGCTCACAGATCCGCTGCGCTATTTTTTCGACCGCACCGTGATGGCAAAGTATCCACCAGGTTCGATTTTTAAAACAGTGGTTTCTCTGATTGGATTGCAGGAAGGCGTAATTAAAGAAGACGCTGGCTTCAACTGTTCGGGAGGCTATTTTTACGCAGGCAGGCTCTACAAATGTCACCATAGTGGCCACTTGAATGGAATCGTGGATGCTATCGCACACTCCTGCAACACCTATTTTATGACCAGGTATCGCGATGAAATTGACAAAAATGGCTACTATAATCCGCAGTCGGGGCTTGATGAGTTCAATAAATACATGACCCAATTTGGCTTTGGCCAGAAACTAGGTATTGATTATCCGAATGAAAGCCCGGGAGGATTCCCTACCTCGGCGTACTACGACAAGCTTTATCCAAAAAATTATGGTGGGTGGCATTCTCCTACCATCATGTCCTGCGGTATCGGTCAGGGAGAATTGCAGCTGACTACCCTTCAAATGGCAAACCTAGCTGCATGTATCGCCAACCGCGGTTATTGGTATCCACCACATTTAGTCAAGGAGTTCAAAGATGGAACGCCTATTCCAGAGCGTTTCTATGAAAAACACAAAGTGGATATTGACCAGCACCATTTTGAGACCGTCGTGGAAGGGATGGATCAATGTGTGGTGCGTGGTACTGCCCGTATCGCACAAGTACCTGGCGTGTCAGTGTGCGGCAAAACAGGCACCAGCCAAAACCCACATGGCGATGACCACTCGGTCTTTTTTGCCTTCGCGCCCAAGGACAACCCCAAGATCGCCATTGCCGTTTATGTAGAAAATGCCGGCTGGGGCGCTTCTTATGCTGCGCCCATTGCGGGCCTGATGATCGAAAAATTGCTCAACGACACCATGTCCACAGAACGTTTGGCCATCGATGAGCGTATGATAAACGCCGACCTGACATCCAAAATACTCGCGAACAGGGCGCAGGAAAAGATACAGGCCAAACTTCCCAAACCCAGGCCGGACTCGCTGCCAGACCCAGCTAAGATACCCACTGAAATACCTGATGCGGTGAGCCCAAAAGACTCAAAGCCGCAAA
>JANMME010000406.1:0-6781 GCA_031373015.1 Saprospiraceae bacterium | reverse complement strand
CGCATTTGGGGCGTTTTCCGCAGGAAGCTCCTGAGGGGTTTGCGCAATAGGAATCTGGGCAGAAGGAGTGGTATCAACCGGCGAATTTTGAGGCAAAATTTGCACCGGCGTTTCCGGAGTTTTTTTCGAGGTTTGTAAAATACCATAGACCGCGACAATCAAAACGGTCATCGCAGTCAAGATATATTTCCAGTTTTTGTTCCACCAATGCTGCCCTCCACCGGTCGGTGCCCCATTTGTTTCAAACTGCTGCCGGATTTGGGATCGGAGTAGGTCTTCTGCCATGAGTTCTTGCATTTCCCATTCCGTGCGCTGTGTTGCAACCGCCGCTTGAAGGGCTTCATCGTCCCGCATGGCGGCTTCAAATTGGGCTTTTAACTCGGCGGGCAACTGGTTAAGGATAAAGGCTTCGATGTACGAATACCAGTTATCTCGCGTGTTCATGTGTTAAATTTAAGCGCCTCCAGAAGATCTGGACGCTGTTGAATGACTTTTTTCAATTTTTCGCGGCAACTGTGCACTTCGTTGGCCGCGACCTGGTCGCTGGAGTACCCCTGCATTTCCCGAATCTCGCGCATCGAATAGTTCAATTGGAACAACCCGATTAGTTTCTGACAACGCTCTCCTACTTGTGTCATCAAATTGGAAAGTATAATGCGTCTTTCTTCAGAAATTAAAATTTTTTCCGGGGAGCCTTGTTCATCGGGTATTGCTGAAAGCATTTCATCGGCTTCTGTCGGCCTTTTTTTACGCCGAAAAGCCACCCATTGCCAGCGGACGATACCGTGAAAATAAGTTTCCAGAGAACCCTCTGCGCGGTAATTCCCTGTCCGAGTTTGCCTTTCAAAAAGGATAAAAGATTCCTCAAACACATCTTTTCCGTCTTGTTCGCTCCCCCCCTGCACTTGCACATATTTCAACACCCATTTCATCAGTCGCGGGTTCTGAAAAAAATACTGAAGCGCCTGCCTCCGCCCGCTTTCGCTGCCTTTTAGGGCGGAGACCAAATCAACATCTTTAGAGTAAGCGTTTTGCTTCATTTATAGATTGTGATACCTTGGCGATTGATTAGAGGCGAAGGTAAAAAAGGGTTGACCAAAAAGGTTGTGATTTTTCTGGGCTACTCAAGGGAGTAAGGTTGGAAATATCAAACAGTGGCAATTCCTTTTCATCTGAGAAATCCAGGACAATATAATGCAACACTTTCTTCTTTTTCTATTCGCTTTCCCCATTGGCCCTGCTCTTTTTAGTCAATCGCCGGTGGATTCCGTAGCGATTTTGCAAGTGGACAGCCTTATTATGGTGTCCCGAGATCTTACCACTAAAAATGATTTTAACAAGGCCCTCGAAGTGAATGCAATAGCGGAAAAAATTGCCCTCGATAACCTGGGGTGGGAGTCGGCGGGATACGGCAGTGTTTGTCACAATTATGGTAGGATTTTTTACTTTAGTGGCCATTATCCGGAATCTGAAAAATGGTACCTCGACGCCATTGCCGTCCGCGAAAAAGTATTGGGCAAGGTGCATCCCGATTATGCTTCCAGTTTGCACAATCTGGCCGCTACCTACAGGTATCTGGGGGCTTATGAAAAAGCCGAACCACTTTATTTGGAAGCCCTGTTGATTCGGGAAAAGACGGTGGGCAAAATGCACCTCGATTACGCAGAGAATTTGGGGAATCTGGCGGCGCTGTACCGGTATATGGGCATTTACGATAAAGCCGAATCGCTTTTTTGGGAAGCCAAAAATATTAGGGAAAAATTGTTGGGAAAAAACCACCCCAGCAATGGGTGGAGTGTGCATAATTTGGCAAATTTGTACAGGACGATGGGCAATTATGAAAAATCCGAGCCGCTTTTTCTGGAAGCCATTGCCATTTGGGAAAAAAACCCAGGTAAAGAGTCCTCCAATTATGCTTGGGGAATAAACAATCTCGCGAATCTGTATCTGGAAATGGGGGCCTATGATAGGGCCTTGCCACTATATTTGGAAGCAAAAGACATTCGGGAAAAAATCGTTGGCAAAACCCATCCTGACTACGCCTGGAGTTTGCAAAATTTGGCCAATTTATACCGGGATTTGGGTGAATATGATAAAGCCGAACCCCTTTATCTGGAAGCAAAAGCCATTTGGGAAAAAGCAATTGTTAGCGTGCATCCCGATTTCGCCACGAGTTTGAATAACCTGGCGACATTTTACAGATGTATCGGCGCGTATGATAAAGCCGAACCACTTTATTTGGAAGCAAAAGACATCCGGCAAAAAGTACTGATGAAAGGACACCCAGATTATGCCCAAAGCCTGTTTGATCTCGCAGTTTTATACCAGAATATGGGCGAAGACCAGGAGGCAGAGTCAATGTTCTCTGAACTGGCCCATGTGAATCAAACCTTACTTGACCGCGCCTTGCACTTCCTTTCAGAACAGGAAATGAATAATTACCTGCATAAGTTTGAGTTGTGCCATGCCCAAACCCTATCCTTTGCTTGGCAAACCCTTGGAAAAAAGTCAGTCTCTACCTGTTACGACAACATCCTTTTCTATAAAGGGCTGCTGCTCAATATCACTGCCAAAATCAATCGGCTTGTGCTGACAGATTCTTTAGCAGCCTTAAAAATCAGCCAGTTGCATGCCTGTAAGGACCGCCTTGGAGCCCAGTATACCCTTCCTGTATCCATGAGAGACAGCATCAAAACAGCGGCATTGTATGCGCAGGCCAATGACCTTGAAAAAGAACTTGTGCATTCGGTTGCTGGCTATAGTGAGGCTGTTCGCTCGATAGGATGGGAAGTGATAAAGCAACAGTTAAAAACCGGGGAAGCGGCTATTGAGTTTGTGCATTTCCAGGATCAACATAACAGGCACTCAGACAATGTCCTGTATGCCGCATTAATATTAAGTCCGCTTCATTCCACCCCTGTTTTTATTCCCTTATTTGAAGAAAAGCAACTTGATTCCCTGCTGAGCACCTCCGGCGAGCGCAGATCGGGCTATGTCAATGGCCTATATAAATTCTCAAATTCGGTTGACAGGTTCCATAAATCGCTTTATGAATTAATCTGGCAGCCATTGGAAAAAGAGATTTCCGACGTGAGCACCATTTATTTTTCACCTTCCGGTTTGCTTCATCGCCTCAATTTGGGCGCAATCCCCATGAATGAAAACGAATGCCTGGCTGATCATTTCCATTTTGTTGAACTTGGAAGCACGCGTTCACTCGCCGAAGGGCCGAAGGCGAAGCAATCGGCAGAAAAATCTGAAGCAATCCTTTTGGGCGGTATCCAATATGAAATGGACTCATCATCCATTACACTTGCAAATAAGGAATTAAATGGTGGAAAAGTGGCCAGCCGCGGTGACCTAAGATTTGAAAAAACCGACTCCAATACAAGGGGTGGAAGTTGGGCCTTCTTGCCCTGGACAGAAAAAGAAGTCAATGCCATTGCACCTACTGTGACAAAGGCGGGATTAACCCCTATTATCCGGTGCGGTTTTGCGGCAACCGAAGATTTTTTTAAAACGATCAGCAACACTTCTCTGGATCACAAAACATCACCCCGGATTTTACATATTGCTACCCATGGCTACTTTTTCCCCGACCCTAAATTAACAAGAAACAGTGAGGGGACTATTAGTGGCCATGAACCAGTTTTCAAAATCAGCGACCACCCCATGATCCGCTCCGGCCTCATCCTCGCCGGCGGCAACCAGGCCTGGAAAACAGGCAAACCCTTCAAACCCGGCATGGAAGACGGCATTCTCACCGCCTACGAGATCAGCCAAATGGACCTCTCCAACACCGAACTCGTGGTGCTCTCCGCCTGCGAAACCGGCCTGGGCGACATCCAGGGCAACGAAGGCGTGTACGGCCTGCAACGAGCCTTCAAGATCGCTGGCGCGAAGTACCTCATCATGTCGCTGTGGCAGGTGCCGGATTTTCAGACCCAGGAGTTAATGACTACTTTTTACACGAATTGGTTGACCAAGCAGATGTCAATCCCCGATGCTTTTCGGGCAGCGCAGCGGGCTATGCGGGAGAAGTATGAGCATCCGTATTTTTGGGCCGGCTTCGTCCTCGTAGAGTGACTACGGCGGCTAAAGCGGGATTTGTGCCCAAAGCAAGCCAGGATTTCTGAGCTGCTTCAATATCCCCTTCTTGCCTCCCCGAGCCCCCATGAGTTGTCATCCCCTCCAAATCGGGGCAGGCTTTGTCGAGACCCGTCCACGCCAAGTGCGCTTTGGCTGAGTGCAAGCACAACCGAGCACTCTAATGGGCAAATACTCGTGTTACGCGCACTTGATGCGGACTGGTCTCGACAAAGCCTGCCCCGATTTGGAGGGGATGACAAGCTGGGGATAAGTGCTTAATCCATCCAGCAAAACCCCATCCAGCTAATATCTCAATAAAAATTTATAAATTTTTCCCCTCACCGGGTTATGCTTTTCCACCCGGAGGCACTAGGAGTTATGCATGCATTGCTAACCATCTCCGACCAATAAAGTTGCTGTCATAGCTCCATCATTGTCGGTTGAACCCCAACCCATTTCCAAAAGAACTCCAACACATCTATTTCCTCACACCTTGGACTGATTCGCCGGCTTGCCCGGCGGACAGGCTACAAATCTATTGCAAAATGAAAAATCTAAAATTAATGGCCCGCACATGCGGCGCCACAGCCCTCCTCATGCTTTTCGGGTTCTTACCCATGAGCTTTCGCACGAAAGCCCCCACTCCGGCCCCTTTTACTATTCAAAGCACAAAAACCTGCCCCACGGCAAACTTCAGCTTCTCAGGCTCCTTGTACGGCTCGCCCACTTGCTTTAACAATCTTTCAACCCAATATAACACTTGTTCATGGGATTTTGGCGACGGCAGCAGTTCTACTGCGACAAACCCACAACACACTTACGCATCGCCGGGCACCTATCAGGTTCGCCTGACGGTGTATGGAGACGATTGCACAGCCACGTTTATAGGGACGGTAGATGTTATAGTCGGTTGAGATTATGCGCCTGATTGTTTCGTTTCATACTGGTCTATTTTAAGTTGTAGCCAGTCTCTGGAGGCCATTCGTTGGTCGGCACCCATGTTTTTTCCCAGCCTGCTCCTGATAAGGGAAGCAGGCTTTTTTTCTATAAAAAATCCGGCTAAATGCCGGACTGCCATAAAAAAATTCAGGTTTTCTTCTTTTTTAGGTCTGGACACAACCCTGTTTCTACGGATAAACTTTTCGTTGGTTTCCAATTGATAGAGCAACAGATCAAAACAATCATCATCCTGTATAAACTTCTCAAACCAGGCTTTGGACAGGATGACCCGTGTGTTCATCTGGATGAGCACATTAAAAAAGCGGTGTTCGGTGATCAGTTGAATAGCCTGATCGTAGTCTGATTGGTTAAAACATACCAACGCCAAGGCCATGGTTTTACAATCCTGCCGGATATCGGCTTCTAAAAACGGCGCGTATTCCTGGATGAACTGTTCTGTCCATAAAAACGCCTTTTCCTTGCAGCCTGCTGATACTATGTTCTGATACACGCTGGCTTCTATTTTCCCATTGGACAGCACCAGTTTATGCGCCAGCGCCAATTGATAGAGTTCGAATAAGTCCCTATTGAACCCTGTATTCCCTTTATTCAATTGCTGGACGACATAATTGATCAATTGGGTAAGCAGCATAGACTGATCGAAAGGCCGAAGCGACCCGATTTCTCTGGTTAGCAAGTCTTTGAGCGATTGGAAGGCCTCCAGGTTTTCTTCCGTTTCGTACAAGGAAAGCAGCAGGCGATATAAGGCAAACGGCACATTGTCTTGCAACAGACTCGCCGCTCCAGCCGCCAGGGCTTCCTTGAGCAGGGGTATTTCGTATTGTTTCGACAGGATGCGCTCACGGTTTTTCATCTCGCTGGCCAGGCGCATTTTGAGCAGGATATAGCTGCGGTCTGCGCTTTCCATGAGTTGGGTCAATACCTGATCGTCGAGGGTGTATTTTTCGGTATGTTGGTGAAAAAAATAGGACGCATACAAACCCGCCGCTTTTCCAAAATACTCCACATCCCGGTAGGGTTGCTGCTCCATTTTCGCCAACAACCCCTGGGTAGACTTTTCAAACTCGGCATACAGGTTGTGCGCGCCATACCATTTCGTCAGCACTTTCTGGCGCGCGGTTTCGTCGTTTTTCAGCGATTCGAAGGCGAGGAAATCCTCGGTGATTCTACTGAATTCCCGCACGAGTACACGCAGCGCGCCATCATTAAAAGGCTTCCCGGGATAGAGTGCCTTGAACATATTCTCTTTATCCAGCCGGGCGATATCGAATACCGGATACTCCTTTTTCAGCAGCGCATATAGTTTCAAAAGCAAGGGGCTGCTGGTAAAATACGGCGAGGCAAAGGCATCACCGAGGCGCCGAAAGGTGGCAGAATCGAGGGTTTGAAGGGTTTTTAAAATTTTTTGGCCGATCATGGCGGGTGTGTTGGGCTAACGATTAGGAATATGTATTGGAATTGATTTACAGGGAGTTATAAGGAATATTAGGGATTTATAGGGGCTAATGTAGAGCGGTTTGGGCTAACAAGTGGCAAAATTTGTCCTTGCGGGGTGCGTACAGAGGCGGGCATATTTGTGCTGCCAATGAGTTGATTCTTGGCGACAAATACATTAAACAATCTTTTCACAACTTAAACAAAAAAATGATGGAAAAAAATGTTGTTCCTCCGCATGAAAGAACCACGCCAGCAGCCAATGCTCTAAGCTCGGGCACCTCTTTTAAAATCCAAC
>JANMME010000329.1:0-4241 GCA_031373015.1 Saprospiraceae bacterium | reverse complement strand
GGTCTCACAAAACCAATCTCCAAGAAGAGTGGAGACAGCTCCGTCGTTCGCGGGCTTTGTTGATGGTTGTCCCCGCGAGACCGCTTTTTTCGTCCTGTTGGGTGATTTTGGGCTGGGCAATGGCATGGAAAATGCCAATTTTCCTAATCTGCCACGGCGAAGACGGCTTACCTAACATGGTGCGTTTTGCAGATATTCATGACAATGTGGAAAAAATAAACCTTTCAAGATTGCACCATACCCTCGCTGACGCACCCGAAGCGCTTGACAAAAATGTAAAATGGCGTCAACTCCTGCATCAAGGCATTCGTTCCTAAGCGACTTTATCCAGGTTTCGTCACTCAGATCGAAGTGACTTAATCCCAATAAAGACGTGATTAACTCACTCGCTCCGCAGCGAATTCACGGGGTTCGCCAGCGCTGCACGTACACTCTGCACACCCACCGTCAAAACCGCCACACCAAACGTAACCAACAACGAAACCACAAAAATCCCCGCACCTACCGAAATCCGATAAGCATAGTCCTGCAACCAGGCATTCATGACCCACCATGCCAGCGGCGCGGCCAATACAAAGGCGATGACAATAAGCCGTGTGTACTCTTTCCCAAACAGCCAGAGAATGCCGGCAACACTGGCGCCCAGGGTTTTTCGGATACCGACTTCCTTGCGCTTTTGCGTAACCAGGAAGGTCGCCAAACCGTACAAACCAAGGCATCCAATAAAGATAGCGATGCCTGCGAAACTACGCGCGAGCCGCATGATCATGGTCTCCGTTTTCAGTTGCTCGCCCACCCGTTCGTCCATAAACTTGGCTTCGTAGTAATTTTCGGGAAAATGTTTCTCCCAAACGCGCTGAATTTGCGCCAATACAGGTGCGGGATTGCCTGGGCTGAATTGTACGGCACAAGTCGAATAACTGTCGGCCCGAGAACTGATTGCGATTGCAGCGATGGGTTCCGCCAAAGACCAATTGTGGAAATCGCGCACAACACCTACCACGGATGCCGAAATCTTACCCAGCGAAATCTTTTTGTTCAGGATTTCATCCGGGGAGGCAAGGTTTAGTTTCTTTACAAAGGTTTCATTTACAATGAATTCGCGGGTCGTGTCGCTCGGCTGTAAGTTGCGCCCGGCCACCAATTGCAAGCCAAAGGTTTCTATATATTGGGCGTCAGCCGGTTTGTCGTTTGCCAACCAGGCTTCGCCTTCGGGGCGGTTTTCAAAGTTTACGCCGGTCTGGTTATTGTTACTCGAAGCGGGTGGTTGGTAGCAGAGGGATACGCTTTTTACGCCCGCAATTTGAGCGATCTCTTGCTGCAAACTGTTCTTTTTAGCGCGATCGGGCACTTCGAGGGTCAATACCGTGCCGGGACGAAAGCCCCAATCAGAATCTTGCGCGTACCGCATCTGCGCCGTGACCACCGCTGCACCGATGATAAGTATTTGTGAAATAGCAAATTGCGTCGTTACCAATAACCGGCGCATAGAGAACCCGCCTGCACGAGGCAGCTCCGACGCCCCTTTCATGGAGACCACCGGGTTGAACCGCGCTTGCATCAGGCCGGGATAAAAACCTGCTATGAACGTCAACAGAACCCCTAAAATCAGGGTAAAGCCCGTCAAAGCCGTCAAGGTAGGGCTGTCAAAATGCAGGGTTTCGTCCAGCCAGGCGTTCAGGTAAGGTAGGGCGAGCCAGGCGAGCAAAAAGCCAAGGGCCAGGGAAGCCAGAACGATCAGCCCCGTTTCAGACATGAACTGCCAAAACAACTGCCCACGGGTGCTGCCCAATGCTTTGCGCACGCCCACTTCGCGCACCCGGGTGAGGGCTTGCGCCGTGGCCATGTTGATAAAATTGACACAGGCCGTGATGAGCAGGAACAAACCGATGAACCCGAGCGCCCAAAGATATTTTTTATCCATGCCCTGACCGTAATCTGTATCAAAATGCAGTGCGGCCATGGACATGGCCTTGTATTGAAACAGGTCGGGAGCTTCAGGATGCGGATATTTTTTGCGATAATCGGCCATAACATGCTCCATTTCACTCAGAATATGTCCTGGTTTTAGGAGCACGAAACAAAAGTTGTCGCCCCGTGCACCGGCCCATGAATCCAGGTCTTTGGACACCTCTGGAATGGTTTTCAAACTGGCCCAGGAGGCGAGGATCTCCTGTTTGTAGTCGGTGTTATTGGGCAAATTTTGCAGGATTCCGACGATGCGCAAGTCTGTTTGATTGTTTTGGCGCAGTATTTTTCCAACAGGCTCCTGATTTCCGAAATATTTACTGGCCAATTTTTCAGAGATGATCACCGTGTTGGGCTCGGCCAAAGCACGCGCATCGCCACGAAGTAACGGAAGGTCGAGAATATCTAAATACTCCGGTTCTACCCAGGCAAAACTTCTCTCCTCCTTGTATTTATCTTTACCGCCAGCGTTGTTTGCAATGCTGATGAGTACCTCATCTTCTGCAGAACGCATGGCAGCCTTTTCAACAAAAGAGCATTCTTCACGAATGGTGCGTGCCATCGGATTCGGCACCCCGGGGAAAGGCATCACCGTTTCTGTTTTCACGTCCATGAGCACACGAACGATACGATCGGCATTTTTGTGGTAGGTGTCGAAACTGAGGTGGTGCCGAATCAGCGTAAAAATCAAAATACTGCAGCCCACGCTCAGCCCCAATCCGAGGATATTGAGCGCGGTGTAGGCGGGCTGTTTGGCGAGCTTTCGGAGGGAAATTTTTAGATTGTTCTGGATCATAAACCTTATAGGGGGAAATAACACTTAGAGGGGGAATTAACACATAGGCACAGTAGGACACATAGTGTTGAAAACCAGGACTATGTGTCCTACTGTGCCTATGTGTTTTATAAAAATACTACGTGTTTTTATAAAAATGCTTAGGAGTTGATTTCATCCACACGCTCCATAACAATGGTCTCGTCCCCCTGATCCGTATGCCGCAAAAGATGCCATTTATCCTCGTTCACCCGAGACCAGGTCATGGGGGTCAGTCCAGGGGCCAATGGCTCGAACCGAATGTTTTTCGCGCTGATCCAGGTCACAACCCATTGCCGGTTTTGGCCGAAATAATAATGGCCATCTTTCCAGATGACAAACTGAGATGCCTTTTGATTGCCGTCCACCGTTTTGGTGACTTCCAGGATATTATCGGTATGAAAACGAAAGGATCGCTCAACAACCCTACCCGCTTCTTTGCCTTTCCAATCGCCCGTCAGCCATTTCAAGTTTTGCAAGGCCGAACGGTCGTATTGGGCATGATAGGGCTCTGGTTCTATGGTGGTGACTTGAGTGCTGCCAAGCGGCAATTGGTTGGTGCAGGAACTGAGCAGCGCAAGGGAAAAAACAAAAAGTAGGGAGCGTAACATGGCGAAAGATTTTTTTGAATGGTACTCGTCCATGTTGAAGGCAAATAAATTGCCAAGCATTTAAGTGTTTGTTTTCCAATGGTTTAGAATTTGTTTTTAAAAACAAAAATGCCCGAAAGTGAACGTGGGGTGTTCGGAATCGGACGCTGCTCTGACTCGTACATGCGGCTGAATGATTCGTCGAGCATGCGATAACTGAAGGGTTGTTCGGGCGAGAGCACCCTCCAGTTTTTTTCCAGGGCTGCGATCACAGAAGCGGTTTCTGAGCCTTTGTAACGAAAACTCGCCAGGCCCTGTGAGCCACCCAGTTGTAAGCATAAAGCGCCCACCTCGTTGTGCAAACTCTCCCAGTTGAAGTCTTTCACCACACCAATAATGTGAAGTTCTGTAAATCGTAAATCCAAAATCGTAAATTTTGCACACTCTCGTTTTCGCCACCAACAACGCCCACAAAGCCCGCGAAGTGGAGCAGATCCTCGGCCCCGACTTTGAAATAAAAACTTTGAAAGATATCGGCTGCCAGGAAGAGATCGAGGAAACCGAGCCCACACTCGAAGGCATTTGCGAAGGGCACATTGCGTTAGAAAAACAGGGCACAGGAGGATTTGGCTACGACCCGGTTTTTATTCCCGAAGGTTTTGACCAGAGCTTCGCTGAATTGGGCGATGCCGTAAAAAACAGGATCAGCCACCGAGCTATTGCAACAGAGAAGTTTAAGAAGATGTTGTCAGGGGGCTAAGCACAACAAATAATCAGGAGTCATGCTTGTCTCTCTCTCCGTTTTTGGCGAGGACGCCAACAACGGAAAAAGATCGTTACTACTCTTTGGATTCGGCCATTAAAAGAAG
>JANMME010000328.1:0-4366 GCA_031373015.1 Saprospiraceae bacterium | reverse complement strand
TTCCAAAAAGCGGATGAGCGGGGTGGTTTTGCGCGTATCTAAAACCTTCACCGGCAGGTCGCCTACTTCAAAGGCAAATCGGCTGCTTAAAGTAGCAATGCCGCTCATACGTTGCATGGTGTTGAGTACGAGCCGTTCGGCTTGCAGCAGGGCGCGGGTGTTGGATTCTACCTCGAACGCCGTTTGGCCATAAAGCACATCTGTGCCGTCATCCTTTTGAACCAAGATCGAAGCGGTAGGGTCCAGGTACTCAAAAATATATTGAGCGAGTTCCACACCGGCCAGCACGCCGTAGTCTTTGATTTTCAGCACGGCACGGCTGCGGCTGTCGGCTGGGATAGTGGCCAGGGAAGTGTGATCGCCCTCGCGCACGTCTTCGTGGAGGCCTGCGGCGATGAATTCGCGGATAAGTTGGTCGGTGATTTGTGTAGGACGCATCTTTGAGTGATAAGTGATGAGTGATAAGTGTTTATCACGCTTTCCATTTGATGTTGCAGCCGCCGGATGGGCGTTGAATTGTATTGACTGGCTTTCCTTCCAACACCGCATCGAGCGCAGCACGCAAGTCTTCTCCCGTGGATTCAATTGGGTTTCGTTTGGGGCGGCTGGGGTCGAGTTGACCTCGGTAGGCGAGTTTCAAATCTTGATCAAAAACATAAAAATCAGGGGTACATGCCGCATCGTAAGCGTGCGCGACTTCCTGCGTTTCGTCGTAAAGGTACGGAAAATCGTAGCCAACCGCCTCGGCGTGAGCAGGCATTTGGTCGGGGCCGTCTTCCGGGTGGGTTGCTGCGTCATTGGGGTTGATGCCTACGAATGCTACGCCCCATGTTTTGTATTCTGTTACAACCCGAACAATTTCGGGGTTGACATACAACACATAAGGGCAATGGTTGCACAAAAACATGACGACTGTGGCCTTTGCATCAGCCGACACCTCCTGCAATCCTACTGTTTTCCCGCTTGCCGGATTGGGCAACTGAAAATCCGGCGCAGTTGTGCCGAGGGGGATCATGTTAGATTCGGTGTAGGCCATAATCTTTTAGAAAAATTAAAAAATCCATTTGATCAGCGCGAAAACTGCCCACCCGATTCCGCCCAATATCGCGGTGATCAGCAAAAAAAAGGCTGCAACTACTCCCTTATGCTGCCAAGGGTGGTCTCTTTTCCATATTTCTATCCGGATCTTAGTGCCCACCATGGGGTCTATCTGCCGAATAATGTCAATCGCATTGTGCAGCTCCTCTTTCTTGTTTTCTGTGTGGCAATGTTGGACACGGTAAGAATAATAAGCGACCATTTCGTCTGGAGTGAATGATGTTTCAGCAGGATAAGCGTCGTGGATATCGGGATACTGGCCAAAATCCTGTGTATCATAATCGCTGTCATCTTCTGATTTCGTTTTAAGGAGCATTTGCCTGTAAATCACATCTGCGCCTACATTTCCTTTAAAACGAGCAAAGGCACGAAGGGCGACACGTTCATAGTCGGCCATTTCCTTTCTATACAAATGGGCTTTGGCAAGTGTGATCAATGGGAATAGTTCGTCAGAATATTTTTCTAACATCGCTGTCGAAAATTCCATCTCCTCGTCAGAGTGCTCGTCATCTGAGTCAAGTGAAGCGATAAACGCCATCACCTCAAACATCAGCTCTGGGTGCTTGATGCGAATGAAATCAGCATCAGGCGATATCGTTATCGGGCCAAATGCACTCTGAATGACAAATATCGTGGCATCGCGCTGAAATTGTTCTAGCATGGTTTTGCCTATCTCACCCTTGGCAAAAGCAATTGATTCTTGGGTAATGGTTGGTCGCTTGTACGGAATATGCCTTGCGCCTGTTTTTTTCATGTAATAAATTTAGTGGCGGGAACTCATAAAGAGATACCGACTGAAGACATCAGTTCTTTGGATTTTCACCTTTGTAAAGTAGCAAGTAGTCGCGGAGGGGTTTCAGTGCAATGTGTTCGAGATCGAAAACAGAATTTCCCACTTTGGCAATCACGTCGCTTTGCTTTGCTTCAAAATCGCTTAAAATACTTTTGCCTGCTTTTCCCAACGCTGCTGCTTTTGCACGCAAAAAGTTTCCCAACCAGATTTTGGCGTAGGTATTTTCTGTGACCTTTAAGGTACTGGTAGAATCGTTCACGCAGTCTCGCCACAGTTCGAGACAGTCTGCGTAGGGTACTTTTTCAAGTGGGTACATTCGGATTTCGAAGAGTAGGGTGTCGAGATTACCCTCGCCAGAGGAGTCTTTGTTGAAAAAACAGGCGGTTTGAAATTGTATTTGATAATCAGAACCTGACGAGGGGATATTCACTGTGACAAACTCGCTTTCTTTTGAAATTGCGTTTTGAGGCCCAAAAGCATTGGCCATGGCAGTATTTACAAGATGGAGATTCTTGTCCTGATTCCAGTTAGGAGATGCGTCAAAGTCAAGGATTATACCCAGTTTCTCTAACTCAGAATAGTTCCTTTCCAAGTCTCGTTTGATATTTTTGAGTTTCGCGCCGATGGCCTCCTTTCCTCTTTTTTGCTTTTTATTTTTTTCAAATTCGCCTCTGAGAGCATTGTCTTCTTCCTCTAAAAACTTATGTAAATGTTCAATCTCCACCGTTTCGGTTTCGGAGCCAATGCCCAACTCATCAAGCAGAAGACGGATGAAAGCCGCATCGTTTTGGCTTTCCACAATTAGAACGTTTTTGATAGAATTCATTCTCCACGATAGGGGTTTTTAGTGCGAAGATTATATTCAAGTGTTTCCATGTCCCGCTGAGCACCGATTATCTCGCCTGTCCGGGCACTCCTGAACATCTCGATGTAACGCACTTTGTCCTCTTGCTTGTCCGCCACAGCGGCTGCCTGAAACGCCTCGATCATTTCTGCGCTGTGCGAAGTGGCAAAAATTTGGACGTTTTTCTTCACCGCGAGTTTGATGAGGAGTTTCCAAAACTTCTCTTGACTGTCATGGTGGATGCCGTTCTCAATTTCATCAATCAGCAAGGTACAGTTTGGACTATTTACCACTTGGAGCATAAGACTGGCGACCTTGTTCAGCGCGTCACCGAAAAAGTTGAGTGATTGGGGCTTTTCACCTTTTCGGAAAATGTAGATGCGCGGCTCGCCGACATTGATGCTGTCTATCTTTTCGATGGTGTCGTCCACCAAGCGGAAGGCTTCGAGGATGGAAGCGGTGTCGTCATGGAATTCGGGTTTGTCAAATTCACGCAGTTTGGCTTTGTCGAATTCACCAGCGAGCGTATCCATGGTTTTTTTAAAACTAGCTGGGAAAAGGAAGGTGCTTGGAGAAAGATTTGGATCGCCATTGGAAGCTATGCGAGGACCAAAATACCTCCCTGGCTCACTCTCCCATTCGTAATATATTCCTACCGCACGATTCGATTCAAGTGACTCGATTATCAGTCTGGAATCACCTACCTCCGACATCGTTGCACTGTCTATCACCTTTACTAAGTCTCCATTGTTAGATACAGGACCAATACCGTTTTTGGCAGATTTAGGTTTTTCCTTACAAGTTATTGTTACCGTGTTCGGCACCTTCTCGGAGTATTCCCCCTGAAGTTTGATCGCCGCACTTTTGTCTTGCTTCTGAAATAAATTGCCCCAAGCAAGTTCGGGGTGTTCTCCAAAAACACGAGAGTTCTCTCCACGCATCTGTTGCAAAAAAGCCACGCTTTCCCAAGTCGGTTCATTCACCAACAGCAACGCCTCCAACAGCGCCGTCTTCCCCGCATTATTCTTCCCTCCAATCAGGTTCACCTGACCAAAGTTCTCAAAACGAGAGTGTCGAAAGCACCGAAAATTTTCAATTTCAATAGATTGTAAAATCATAGAACTGCAAAACTAAGATTTTTCCGCTTCCACGATCCTTATCCCCAACTCCTCCAACTGCTTCAACTTAATCCCATCTGGCGCATCTATCATCATATCCCGTCCCTGATTGTTCTTGGGGAAAGCAATGAAGTCGCGGATCGAGTTCGCGCCGTTCATTACGGCGTTGAGTCGGTCGAAACCAAAGGCGATGCCACCGTGCGGGGGCGCGCCATACTCGAACGCGCCGAGTAAGAATCCAAACTGCGCCTCCGCTTCTTCAGGCGTGAACCCAAGTAGTTTGAAATTGCGGGCTTGCAGGTCGCGGTCGTGGATACGGATCGAGCCGCCGCCGATTTCTACGCCGTTGATTACCAGGTCATAAGCATCGGCGCGCATGGATTTGAGCGTGTTGCGGTCGTCGCTTTCCATCTTTACGATGTCAGCAGGCTTTGGTGAAGTGAAGGGGTGGTGCATGGCGAAAAAGCGGCCATCTTCTTCATCCCATTCCAGCAAAGGAAAATCCAAGACCCA
>JANMME010000705.1:0-2312 GCA_031373015.1 Saprospiraceae bacterium | reverse complement strand
ACAAAATTACACTTGCCGCCCCCTTTTTCATCCCAACGCTACCCACATTCTGGATTCATGCAACAAATTGAACATGAACGCACTTCAACGTGAAGACTATCGAGTATTTGCTGCTCAGATACCCGATCTGCCGTTGTTTATGCAGCCTTGGTATCTCGATGTAGTGTGTGAAGGAGGATCCTGGAATGTTGCGCTGATCAAAAAAGGTGGCCGGACGGTGGCTGCTCTCCCCTATTTTCTGAAGCAAAAACTGGGCTGGAAGTATATAACCATGCCCAATCTTTGCAAACAAATGGGGCCTTACCTCTTGCCGGAATACCGCTCCTTAAAATGGGAAATGCGGCTCTACGATGCATTGATAGCACAACTTCCGACGGGTCTTGCTGCTTTTGAACAGAACTTCAATTACGGCGTCACAAACTGGCTGCCGTTTTATTGGAAGGGCTTCAAACAGACAACTTTATATTCATACGTGCTTCCGATCCATGCTTCCGAAGAGTTGATTTTCAAGAACATAGAAAAAAATTACCGACAAAAAATCCGCGCTGCGGAGGCTCGACTGACGGTCTGCCACGATTTGCCTTTGACCGAGCTCCAGCGACTCGTTTCCTCCAGTTTTAAACGGCAAGGGCTGGAGTTGCCCATTGATTTTTCTTTGTTGCAACGCATTTATACCGCGCTTTCGGATCATGGCAGCTGCAAACTTTTCTTTGCTACTGACCCAAATACCGCACAAGTACATTCTGCAGCGCTCCTTGCCTGGGACAGCTGCTCGGCCTACTACCTCATCAGCGGTGACGACCCTAGTTTACGCGCCTCCGGTGCCGCAGTTTTGCTCAAGTGGGCAGCCATTCAGTACGCTAAAAATGTAGTGGGCGTTCCAATATTCGACTTTGAAGGCAGCATGTTGAAGGGCGTTGAACAAGGGCGGCGCGACTTTGGCGCACAGCAAAGGCCCTATTTTCGGGTGCGGCGCGAATGGTCAGTCTTGTGGAAATGGGGGAAGTTTTTAAGAAGTGTTTAGGGTTTAGGGTTTAGGGTTGAGAGAACCCTAAACCCTAAACCCTAAACATTTTAAACTATCTCCGTTCACCAGCCAGGCGCTGTGCCTGGCCTACCCAGTCGTCGCGGTAGATTTTTCCTGGGCTGATATCGAGTGTTTTGGCCACTGCAATCACCGCGTCATCATCCCAACGGCTTATTTGGGAGAACGTCAAAATGCCCATTCCTGCAAGTCCTTCTACAAAGCCGGCCATGCCCTTGATGCTTTTCAAATCATCCACTTGAGGTGCTGCGACACTTCCTTTCCGGGAGGTTTTTGTTTTTTGCGTTTGCGTTTCGGGCTTTTGCTGGAGTTCTTGCTGGAGTATTTCTATCTCGGCAAGGGCTTGATTCAGTTGTTGGCGGAGCCCATCGCGTTCGGTTTCGAGGGCCAGGGACTTTTGTTCAAAAGAAGCCAGCCGCTCCTGCGTGGCTTTGAATCCCCGGTAAAGCGTATCCCAATCGCCCATCTCTTTTTGGGTAGCAGAAAGTTGCTCAGCAAGTGCTGAATTCTGGGCGTGGAGGCTGTTGGCGAATACTTCGAGCGCAGCTACTTTTTGCGCATATTGTGCGGCGGCTGCTTCAGCGTTGGCGATTCTGACGGCATTGAAAGGCGCGTCGGGCAAAAGCGTAGCTCGTTCATCTTCAAGGAGTTGGATGATAGCGCGTAGCTTCTCCACATCCAAAGAAGCACGGCGGAAATCAGCTTCTCGCAAATCATGCTGGTGTTTTATTTGGGTGTAAAGCCTGGCCAAAGTATTCTTTTCCTGCTCGATCCGGTTCAGTGCCCCACGCACCTCTTTCTCGGAGGTGTTGGCACGCAACGACCACCCGATAATAGTGCCAGCCAGTGTGAAGATGCCCCACACGAGCCAAAAAAGAACCGGATCTTCCAGAAAAAAACTCATCGTAAAACGATTGCATTGGCGACACAATAGCATAAAACATGCCGCTTTTCGACAGACAAATTTCTAAACTTTTTGGAAATCAAGGGTTTAGAGTTACAAAAAAAACAATTTTTGCTAAAAAAAGATTTTGGGAAGCCCAAAAACCTTTTTTATAACCGTTCTGAAAATGCGAAAAAAAACATAGTTCTATCAGAATCTGATTTGGGCTTTCCTACTTTTGCACCACATTTTTCGCACCACAAAATTTTGTAGGACAATATGGAAGACATCAAAAACTCGCGTGGCAAGGGATACTGCATTCTCTACATCCTTATGGGTCTGTTTTTCCTCACGGCAGTGATACTTATGCTGTACAACCGCAGC
>JANMME010000282.1:0-7910 GCA_031373015.1 Saprospiraceae bacterium | reverse complement strand
GAAAACCTCCGAGGTCTCCAACAATTGCAACCGCGTAGGCAGAAAAAAGCCTTTCAAAATGCTGTTTATCAACATCTTGAAAGGCCTCGACTAGAAAGCAGGAAAACCTGATTTACTTTTTATTTCGGTACTTCCGTAGGTATTCCCGGTAGGTAATCATGCGCTCTTGTTCCTCGTCCCAGAGTTTGTTGAACATACAGCGGAGGCTTTGGAGGAAGGTGATCTTGTTTGCCACCTGATCCATAATCGGGTTTTCGTGGTGGCAACGAGCCAGCTCGTAGTTGGGCACCAAAGGGTTGAGGTGGTGAATGTGGTGGTAGCCGATGTTACCCGTCAGCCAGTGGAACATTTTGGGCAGGTTGTAAAAAGTGCTGCCCTGCACGGCGGCACGGATGTAGTCCCACTTGTCTTTCCATTCTTTGTACGCGGTCTCGTGCTGGTGCTGCACATAAAAGAACCAGATCGCAATGATGGCGAAAAAGAGCAAAATGGGCAGGTGAACCATCAAAAACGCTTTGTAGCCCAACAGCAATATAATGCCAACATGCAAGCCGATAAGCATCAGGTTGTGCTTCCATAGAGCGCGGTGGGCATGTTCCCAACCTTTCAGCCGAATGAGGGGAAAACGGTTTTGGATGAGCAGGTACCAGGCTGGCCCAATGACGAACAAGACTGGAAAACTGCGAAAAAGAGCATAATGAACCTTCTTCCAGCGCGGCAGTGCTTTAAACTCATTGACGGTCAACAAGTTAATGTCGCCGATATCGCGGTGTTCCCAAAGGATGCCGTTGTGGCCATGATGGAAGTTATGGCTTTTGGCCCAATAGCGATAGGGCATGAAACTGATAAGGCCACACAGCTCGCCGATAAAGTCGTTGGCTTTTCGGTTAGCTGTAAAAGATTGATGCCCGCAATCGTGTTGAATAATGAAAATCCGAACCAGAAAGAAGGCGTTGATGGCAGCCAAAGGCAAAACAAGCCAAAAAGAAACATCAATCAAAAAATACATGGCCACCCAAATAGCCACAAAAGGCAAAAAAGAGTTTAGGATTTGGATGACGGCCTTGCGTGTATCGGGGAGTTGGTAGGATTTGACGATGGTGGGGAGTTGCTTCAGAATGGTGGGGTCGTACTGTTGTTTTATGTATCCCATTGAAAATCAAAAAATTACTCGTTCAAACAAAGAGGGCCGGTAAAAGTTCTGAGAGGATTTCAAATGGTCTGTTGGGCCGGCATTGCTGAAAAACGGCACAAAGTCTGACTTTTTGGTTAACTGGTGTGTATGGTTCAGTTGATTATTTGCTGTAAAGACTCAAAGTTGTACAAAATGTGAACGAGTGGTGTAAAACCTTAACTTTGTGCTTCAAAGCAAGCAGTTCATGGCAAAAGACTTTTTTCACGACCACGTTAGACAGGCACTTGTAAATGACGGCTGGGTGATTACACATGACCCATTGCAAACAAACCCGAAGTCGTATCATGGATAAAATTCTGAACTATCAAAAAATCCTAACTGACTACTTAGAGTCTTGGGCGAACCAATACAGTGCTGACGGCACAGTCGAATACCAATTGGTCTGCGACCCAATTCGCCAGCACTATCAATTGCAAAAAGTCGGCTGGCGGGGCGATCGCTATATCCACCAAACTATTTTGCACTTTGATATACGAGGTGGCAAAATTTGGATACAAGAAAACAGAACAGAAGCAGAAGTAGGAGATGAGTTGGTCAATCTCGGCATCCCGAAGGATGACATTGTGCTGGGATTGCAGCCGCCAGCGCTAAGAAAGTTCACGGGCTACGCAGCAGCGTAAGCAAGGGTGATAAAACGCTAATTACACTCTATGCCGACCACGAGTTGCCCGCTATGGTCGCCAAGCACCGTGCGGGCAGTTGCCACATCATACCCGTCATTGCTCGCGAGTGCCTTTGGAAGGACACCGACTTTGGAGACTACGCCTCTTTGGGTGCTCTCCAAGCCCTTCCAACAGGGGAAAAGCCCATCGTGTCCAAAGGACATTGGGACAGCGATGATGCGCCTTATGTTCAGACCGTGAAAGGCATCAAAGATTCGATCCGGAGTTTCCAGCAAAAAAAGAAGCCACCTAAAGTAGAACCCCCGAAGTCTTATCGCCGCCCAGTAGCTTGGGGGCGGTGGGCGGGCATCGGTGCAGTTGTATTGATGGTAGGTTTGGTTGCTAAGCCGACCCAAGGAAATTTCCGGAGCAACTTCAAGTCTCCCCGATACTAATGGGCAATTGCAGCAAACAGGTGACGGTACTAAAAAAACCACGCCTGACAGTACGGGTGTAAAAATAGACGAAGCCACAAACCCGCCGATTACCGAACCAAAACCTAAATTCGTTTTCAACTACCCGATGGTGCGGGTAGAAGGCGGTACCTACATCATGGGTCAACCCGATCCTGATTTAGGTGGTGAAGGTTGGTCTTCCGACGAATGCTCGCACACTGTCCAAGTCGCACCCTTTAGCATTGGAGTAACTGAGGTGACGCAAGCTCAGTGGAAATCTGTGATGGGCAGCAAAGACACCCCTACAGAGTTCGACGGCGAGGACCTACCTGTAGAGCGAGTGAGCTGGAGCGAGGCATTAACCTTTATCAAAAAATTAAACCAGCTGCTTCCTGCAAAACAAAAGAGGTGGGTTCAGGCTTGCACAAGATTAAGTAAATATGCATAAGGCAATTGTGCTACCGTATATGATATTTCATCTATACGGGGGAATGCCATGGGACTGTACATTTCTCTCAGACCCCAATTATCCTTTTCAACAACCCTTCATCCACCACCCCTCCCGCAAAATCATCAAAAGCCCGCTCTGTGACCTTGATAATATGGCTGGCAATGAACGGCGCTCCTTCCCTTGCACCCTGTTCCGAGTCTTTGATGCAGCATTCCCATTCCAATACAGCCCAGCCTTTGTAGCCATACTGCGCCAATTTGGAAAAAATGGATTTGAAATCCACCTGTCCATCGCCTGGAGAACGAAAGCGCCCCGGCCGGTCTACCCAATCCTGAAATCCACCGTATACCCCGCTACGGCCCGTGGGGTTGAACTCTGCGTCTTTGACGTGGAACATCTTAATGCGCTCATGGTAGAGGTCAATATATTGCAGATAATCAAGTTGCTGCAACACAAAATGGGAGGGGTCGTAGAGGATATTGCAGCGCGGGTGATTGCCTGTGGCGGACAGGAATCGTTCAAAAGTAACCCCATCGTGGAGGTCTTCTCCCGGGTGTATTTCGTAGCATACATCCACGCCACAGTCATCAAAAACATCTAAAATTGGTTTCCAGCGAGCCGCTAATTCTTTGAAACCAGCTTCTACCAAACCTTGTGGCCGTTGAGGCCAAGGGTAAACGGTATGCCAGATCAACGCGCCAGAAAAAGTGACGTGGGCATTTAATCCCAAGTTTTGGCTAGCCTTTGCAGCGTTTTTCAAGGTTTGTATGGCCCATTCGGTACGGGCCTTGGGGTTGCCGCGGAGGTGCTCGGGCGCGAAGGAGTCGAACATGAGGTCGTAGGCCGGGTGTACGGCTACGAGCTGCCCTTGAAGATGGGTGCTGAGTTCGGTGATTTTCACGCCGCAGGCCTCGACGCGCCCGCGCAAGTCATCGCAGTAAGCTTTGCTTTCAGCGGCCTTTTCGAGATCAATTAGTCTCGAATCCCAAGTGGGGATCTGCACCCCAACATAGCCGAGCGAGGCTGCCCAACGGCAAATACCTTCAAGGGAATTGAATGGGGCGGTGTCGCCCATGAATTGTGCTAGGAAAATGGCTGGACCTTGCATGTGAGAAAGGTGAGAGACGGGAGAAAGGTGAGAGACGTGAGAGGGTGAGAGATGTGAGCGGGTGAGAGAATGAGCGCAAAAATGCTAAGATTTTTACTTTTGCAGAAACATTCTGCAACGATGTCCTAATATACCCGCATTCTTCCTTAAACCACCTTTTGCTTTTGGTAGGAATGCGGGCTTGGTTTTATGGACCTCAAGACTTTGGTGGAACTGCAGTCTGCTATGAAACCCAAGAAGAAGTGGCGCATCCCCTCTCACATCTCTCACGTCTCTCACATCTCTCGCCCATGGAATGGTTAATGGTACTGATTTTCATCGTCGGCTATGTGGCCATTGCTTTTGAACATGGCATAAAAGTCAACAAAGCAGCCAGTGCACTCATCACCGGGGTACTTTGCTGGACGGTTTACATCCTCGCTGAGGCCGACAAAGACCTGGTTTCGAGCCAATTGGAGGAGCACCTTTCCACTATTTCGGGCATCCTGTTTTTCCTGCTTGGGGCTATGGTCATCGTAGAACTCATAGATGCTCACGACGGCTTCGACCTCGTGACCAAACGCATCAGCACCACCGACAAGCGGCGACTTTTGTGGCTAACAGGCTTTATCGCTTTTTTCCTTTCAGCCATTCTAGACAATCTCACCGCGACCATTGTGATGGTCAGTTTGATACGCAAAATAGTAGCCGACCGCGAGGATCGCCTTTTGCTCGTGGGCATGATCGTTATCGCAGCAAACGCTGGCGGCGCTTGGTCGCCACTTGGAGACGTAACCACCACGATGCTTTGGATTGGCGGGCAAATCACGGCTTTGAATATTATCAAAATGCTTTTTTTGCCCAGTCTGGTTTGCCTGCTTGTGCCACTCTTGTTGCTTTCCCGAAAAATGAAAGGGAATGTGCAAACGCCTGAAAAGGAGGAGGATGCCCCGTTGAATTCTACTCCATTTGAGCGAAATACCGTATTTGCTATCGGGATCGGCGCTTTGCTTTTTGTGCCGATTTTTAAAACTATCACACACTTGCCGCCCTACATGGGCATGTTGCTCGGCCTCGGCGCCATGTGGGTGCTCACGGAACTGATACACAGTAAAAAAGATGAAGATGAAAAAGGTCTCCGTTCTGTGAACCACGCTTTGCGCAAGATTGATACACCCAGCATTTTGTTTTTTCTGGGAATATTGGTCGCCATTACCGCGCTCGAAAGCGTGGGGACGCTGCACCATTTGGCAGGATGGCTAGACCGTTCCGTGGGTAATGTCACCGCCATCGGTGTGCTTATTGGCTTCTTCTCGGCGGTGGTGGACAATGTGCCGTTGGTGGCTGCTTCCCAAGGAATGTACGATCTCAGCACTTACCCGCCCGACAGTTTTTTCTGGGAACTCATCGCGTATTGTGCCGGAACAGGCGGGAGCACACTCATCATCGGCTCGGCTGCGGGCGTGGCTGCCATGGGCATGGAGAACATCAACTTCTTCTGGTATTTGAAACGGATTTCGTTCTTGGCTGCAATTGGGTACCTGTCGGGAGTAGCGGTGTATGTGCTGCAACACGCGTTGTTTGGGTGAAATAAACTGACCGGGTGACTTGAAGTCACCCGGTCAGTTTATTTCAATGAGGCGAGATATTTGCCACCTTTGCGGGTTCAAACTTTAGCATGGACAAATATGCACTACGAAAACACTCTCGCCGCCGCGCGTGCCCTCGATACACAAGACCCGCTTCGACATTTTCGCGAGCAGTTTATTTTTCCAAAACACGAGGGAGAAGACGCTCGCTACCTTTGCGGCAACTCCCTCGGCCTCCAACCCAAAACGGTCCGCCAAGCCCTGCTCAACGAACTTGACCAATGGGCCGAACATGGTGTGGAAGGCCATTTTCGGGGCAAATTGCCCTGGATGCACTACCATAAATTCCTGACAGCGCAAACAGCGAGATTAGTAGGTGCGCTCCCGCAGGAGGTGGTGGTGATGAACACACTGACAGTAAACCTCCACCTAATGATGGCCTCGTTTTATCGGCCCACGCCCAGGCGATACAAAATCGTGATGGAAGCTGGGGCTTTTCCCAGCGACCAGTATGCCATGGAAAGCCAAGTCCGTTGGCATGGCCTTGAGCCTGAAACAACCATTGTTGAAGTGGCTCCTCGAACTGGCGAAGATGTTTTGCGCACGGAGGATATTGTTCAAATTATTGAAAATGAGGGCGATAGCATTGCCCTTGTCATGTTTGGTGGCGTCAATTATTACACCGGTCAATTCTACGATCTGGAACAAATAGCAGCAGCAGGGCATCGCGTTGGGGCCAGGGTAGGATTCGATTTAGCGCATGCGGCGGGCAATTTGCCGCTCCGACTGCATGACTGGGGGCCGGACTTTGCCGTATGGTGCAGTTACAAATACCTCAACTCGGGCCCCGGCGGACCCTCTGGCGCTTTTGTACACGAGCGGCACGCCAATTTGCCCGACTTGCCGCGGTTTGCCGGCTGGTGGGGGCACGATGAGGCAGAGCGGTTTAAAATGAAAAAGGGATTCCTCCCGATGTACGGCGCAGAAGGTTGGCAAATCAGCAATGCGCAAATATTCTCCTTTGCCGCGCACAAAGCCAGTCTTGATATTTTTGATGCGGCGGGAATGGACAACCTTCGGGCTAAAAGCCTGCAACTCACGGCTTTCTTGCAACAAGTATTGGAAGAAGCGGATGGCGGGCGCGGATTGTTCAAAATCATCACCCCGCCAGACCCTGCTCAACGCGGCTGTCAATTGTCACTCATGACAGATGATCGAGGCAAGGCGCTGTTTGATTTTCTTGCGGCAAACGGGGTGATTGCGGATTGGCGTGAGCCAAACGTGATTCGATTTGCGCCGGTGCCACTATATAATTCCTTTGAGGATGTTTGGCAGGTAGGGCAGTTGGTGGCGAGATTTAGCTAAGTAGCGGCTTGATTTTAAGCACATAGGGTTTTATTTTTAAATACATAAGGCACATTAGGACACATAAGAGATATTAACTTATGTGTCCTTATGTGCCTTATGTGTTTAAAATAAGCCGTAGGCTATTCCTATTTCTTCAATTCCTTGAAAAGGTCTTCCAGTTCCAGTTCGTCGCCGGGGGTATAGCCATTGTGCTCAAAAACGATATTGCCTTTCTGGTCGAGCACGAAGGTGTGCGGTACGGCCTGAATGTTAGCAGCGGTTTGAAGTTCTTTGGCAGGATCAAGCAGTACGCGGAATTTCCAGCCTTTTTCATGCACCATGGCCGGCACTTTGGCGGCAGAGCGGGCGTCGTCCACACTAATGGCTACGAGTTCGATGCCGTATTTTTCCTGCCATTCTTCATAGTAGTCCGCGATAGCATCAAGTTCTTTTTTGCAGGGGGAGCACCAGGTGGCCCAGAAACTGATGACGGTGATTTTACCGGTTTTACCAAGGTCTTGGACGTTGAAAGATTGGCCTTCAAGGGTTTTTACATTGGCTGAAGGGAGCGTTTTTTGGGAGAATGCGGCAATTGTCACGAAGAGAGCAGCCAGCAGAAGGAGCATTTTTTTCATTGCTAAATAAGTTGACGGAAAAATTTAGGTGGTGAGAAAGGTTGAAACGGTTGCAAAAGTAGACCGACTTCAAAAAGAGGATAGGTACTTAACCAAGGTTTAACCTAACCAATACCTTTGGCACACGGATGACGCGGATTAGACACGGATTTTATTTGAATAGGAGACAAAATCCGTGTCTAATCCGCGTCATCCGTGTGCCAAAGGGTTAGCCTTAAGCCAACACGGCATCCCCATACATTTCGGCCTTCAACTGGATGATCTTTTCACTGTGCAGGTAATCGTGGTAGCTCATGTACTGGTCAATCAATCCTTTCGGGGTGATCTCAATGATGCGGTTAGCCACCGAATCCAGGATCTGGTAATCGTGTGAGGTGAAGATCATGTTGCCGATAAACTCCTGCAAACCATTGTTCAAGGCGGTGATGGATTCCAGGTCGAGGTGATTGGTAGGCTCGTCCAAAATGAGAAAGTTTGGATTGGAAAGCATGATCTTGGACATCATACAACGCACTTTTTCGCCCCCGGACAAGACACCAGAGCGCTTGA